>DIDE01000095.1 GCA_002417975.1 Eggerthellaceae bacterium UBA5808 | reverse complement strand
GGCAGGTGCGATGCTTTTGGTCATTGCTTTGCCCGATTCTTATCTTATAAGCGGCTTAATTATCCCAGCCGTATATCTCTTATTACCTATACCACGATCGCACATAGATACGTGACTATAGTGTATGAAAAAGTGCGACTGGGATTTTTGTTGCGTCAAGTTTGCGGCATTCCGTAAAAATGATCACCTCGATCGTTCGTGTAGAGTATGATTGAACTAGAGAAAACACGTTAGATCGGGTGTCCTTGGTCTTTTCTGGCACGGCGCCCCTGTTGCAAGGAAAACGCTGGTAATGCCTACATCATCTCAATCGAAAAATCATGCGCAAGCAACTCGTAGTTCTGGTCAATCGGACCATACGTCGGATCGCCCTGCTCTATCATCGGCTCTATCTCATCAGGTACCTCAAAATATAGAGGCTGAACAGGCGGTACTTGCTGCATGCATGCTTAACCCTGATATTATCGATGAGGTTTCTTCAAAACTGATGCCTGAGAGTTTCTTCCGCCCTGCGCACCAGATTATTTTTCAGAGTATGTTAAATCTGCATGAGCGCAATTTGCCCATCGACGAAATATCACTTGCAGAAAACTTGCGTGCAGAAGGACAGCTTGAGGCTGTCGGTGGCAAGATGTATTTGTCAGATTTATCTGACAACACGTTTTCCCTTACCAACTGGAGCACTCATACCGATATCGTTAAGCGCACTTCGATGTTACGCCAACTTATTTATGCGTCAGCACAGATTACTGCGCTTGCCTACGATGCCCCCGATGATCTTAACGAAGTCGTAGAGGATGCAGAAAAGACGTTGTTCCACGTTACTGAGCAACGCATTTCTTCGACGTTTAAGCCAATTCGTACACTGCTCAGTCAAGCATTCGATGATATGACAAAGCTTGCGGAACAGAAATCGCATATGGCGGGCGTTCCAACTGGGTTTAAAGATGTGGATGAGCTCTTTCACGGCTTTCGCGGTGGCGATCTAGTTATTCTTGCGGCTCGACCAGGTGTTGGCAAAACTTCACTCGCCCTTAACATTGCGTGCAATGCAGCAAAAGCGGGATTTCCAACGACGTTCTTTTCCCTTGAGATGAGTGCAGAACAGCTGGTTCAACGTATTTTGTGCTCCGAAGCACGTGTCGATTTGGGTAAAGTTCGTGGTGGAAACCTTGGTCCTAATGACTGGCAGGAGCTTGGCGACGCGATGGAACGTTTGTCTAAAGTTGAGCTCTATATTGATGATACGCCGTCGCTTTCAATTGCCGAGGCTCGAGCGAAGGCTCGTAGAGAGCTTCGCGGAAAAGAAAAGGGATTGATCGTCGTCGACTATTTGCAATTGATGCAGCCACCTCAATCACGTAAGGATGGCAATCGTGCCGTTGAGGTTGCTGAGATTTCTCGTGGGCTTAAAGTACTCGCCAAGGAAATGAACATGCCAGTTATTGCGCTTTCGCAGCTGTCTCGTTCTGTTGAGCAACGTACGGGAAAACGTCCTATGCTGTCTGACTTGCGTGAATCTGGATCAATCGAACAGGACGCCGATATCGTTATGTTCATTGACCGCAGCTTGACTGAAGAAGAAGCGGATTGTGATGGCCGTCCGGAGGCTGGAACAGCTAACCTTATTGTCGCTAAGCATCGTAATGGACCGACAAGGGATATCACCCTTTCGTGGGCTCCTGAGAATACGACATTTGGGAACTTCATTGACGATTCTCGCTATGAGGGCGAATTTTAGGGCAGAGCATGCCGTTTGATTAACGTAGATGAGATGAAGTGCTCATTGAAGTAGTATCCGTCCATCAATGATGAAAGGTGAGAAAGAATATGAAGACGCGGGTAACGTTTATACATGCGGCCGATCTTCATCTAGGTGCTCCTTTTCGTGGGCTTCGCGCTCTTTCGCCGGCGTGGGCTGATCGTTTGCTGACGGCGATTCCTGAAGCCTATGATCGTTTGATCGATACTGCAATAGATCATGACGTTGATTTTGTCATTATGGCTGGCGATATGTTTGACATGGCCGAGCCATCATACGCTGATTATGCACATTTTTTTGATGGACTGCATCGTCTTGAATCCGCTCATATTCCTGTGTATATGTGTGCAGGAAATCATGATCCGTATGTGAGTTGGCGCAATGATTTTGGCGACTTGCCCGATAACGCTTATATGTTTCCTGCAGATCGTCCTGGATTTATTACATATGAGCGACATGGCCGTCCGCTTGTTTTGCTGGGTGGGCGAAGCTATTTTAATCAATCGACGCCCGTTGATGAAGATATTGCGCGCGGCATTAGTCGTGTTGCGGCCGAACGTGCATGTGGCGTACATGCACCTTTTTCGGTTGGCGTGCTTCATACGGGGCTTGATCTTGATCCTAAGAAGGCACCGACCGACCCCCATCAACTGCGTGCTACGAATATGGATTATTGGGCACTGGGACATATCCATAAGCGACAGGTCGATGATCCGCATGATCCTCATGTTGCGTTTTCTGGATGCATTCAGGGGCGTGATATTAAAGAAACAGGAGCGCGAGGATGCTATGAGGTCACGCTCACGCAGGATGCTCCTAACATGGTTAACTTTATCTCTCTTGCGAGCGTGGTATGGCAAAAGACAAATGTCGACGTTTCCCATTGTGGGACACTCGCTGAAGTTCATGATGCCATTATGGGAGACTTATTCCGTCTCAATGGAAAAGCTCAATGCGAGGACATGGTAGAACGCGTAACGTTGACGGGAAAGACCGATCTACATCATCTGCTGCGTCAGCCCGAAATTATCGATGATATGCGTCGTAAGATCAACAACGGTTACCCATCGTTTTTTTGTGATGCGCTTATCGATAACACGCGGCCCAATATCAGTAAAAAGTCATTGAAGAACGAAGGTCTGTTCCCTGCGACGCTCTTACGACAGAGTTCTGGAGAACGTGATGATCCTGAAGGATCTATTACCTGGCTTCAGGATCGTTTCCTTGAAGAGGAACTTTCTCTTCCACGGTCATACGAACGTAATATCGAAACGATGCAACGGCGTGCCGAAACGATAGTGCTTGACCTACTTGAGGGAGGCGATGATCGATGATGCCGCACTATCATCTTAAACGGCTACATATTGATGCATTTGGGGGTTTGCACGAATATGATGCAGGTCCATTTACTCCAGGTCTCAACGTTGTTTTTGGACGTAATGAAGCAGGTAAAACAACGCTTTCTACTTTTATCGCAAGCGTGCTGTTTGGATGGCCTGATGCACGTGGTGCCCGTAATACCTATCGTCCGGTTGCTGGAGAACGTTCGGGCTCGGTTCTTTTTGAACGAGATGATTCTTCTGCTGACGACGCCAAAGATGAATCGTCTTTGCGATCAGGTAAACACGGGAGGCGTGAGCAGCTTCCTCAAACAATTACGTGTGAGAGAGCGCGCAACGCGCGTGGTATCAAACCAGATCCGCATCCCTACGTTATTAATGATATAGATGAAGATACGTTTGACTCACTGTTTGCGCTCGATAGCGATGAACTTCGTAGTCTTGGCAAAACCAACGATTTAACATCTCGCCTGCTTACAGCAGGTGCAGGCACAAAGGTTTCACCTGCGGAGGCGTTGAGCCATTTAAACGATCGCATAGCTACGTTTACATCGCGTTCTGCTCAGTATCCTAACTCGATACCCAATTTACGTTCTGAACTCAAGAGAGTGCGCAATGAATTGCAAGCGGCTTCGGATGAAGCGGAACTATTTCGTCATGAGAGTCGCGAATACGCGGATCTTGTTTTACGTCGGTCATCGACGTCGGCGTCGCTCGAAGAGCTCAATCGTCGAATTGAAACGCTTTCAAATCAACGTGAAGTGCTTAACCATCTTGCTCATCAACAAAGTGAATGCAAGGAGCAACGTGCAACTGCTCAGGAGAAGTATGACCGTTTGCTTCGAGATTACCATCGTTCATACCCTGAAATTGATGCAGAGGATTCGGCCTTATCGTGCGTGCCAGAGACAGTTGGCAAGCACTCACTGGATGCCGATTCGACGTCTTCCAATATGAGTGTGAGAACTTCTAATTCAACAGGTTCCGGAGCGCCTATTCGACCTGTTGACGCGGTTGAAGAGCAGACAATTCGAGATACGATCGACGAAAGAATGGACACGCGCGTTCGTCTTGAGCATGCACTTGCACTTGCTCAGCGAGACTGCGCTGCATCGCGTGCTGCGTATGAAACACTTGAACATGCTGATGATACTAAGGCGATGCGTCTGAGAGTGGCTCGTCAGCGTCGTACACAAATCATTTTGTCAGTTGTATTGCCACTAATATTTATCGTTGTCGGAGTTCCTGTATTCATTCGTGGTCGAGAGATTGCTTCTTTGTCGGTAAGTGCATTGGGCGTTATGCTCGTGTGTATTGCGATTCTTATGGCATGTGCGGCGATTGCTATGCTATTCCGTCCTGATAAACGAGCAGAGGCATTACATCAGCGTTTGCAGGATGCACAGTGGGTGATGGTGCAGGACCAAAAGAAGCAAGAAGTCTGCGAGAAAGATCTTGCTGATCAAGAAACTGATATGCGTTCGTTCCTTGCGTCTTCTGGCTTAGGCGCTGCTCAAGGAAGTTTGCACCGAGCACGAGCTTTGCTTGACCAGGCTCACGATCGCCGCTCCGAGCGGGAATTATTGGAACAGCGTTTGCATGCACTCTCTTCGCAGATTGCGGAAATCGATGACCGAATTAAGCATACGGTCGAGGATCGCAACCGAGCATTTTCGTTGATTGGCGAGCCGGAAGGTATTGCGCAAGCCGATCTTGATGATATGATCGCGCGTGTGGAACAACAACGTGCTGCTCAAGTAACGACAGGCGAAAGCATTAATGCTCGCTATGGAGAGCTCAAACAGCATCTTGCATCGGCTCGCCATATGCATGCGTTTGATCAGCTTAAAAATGAGCAAGCAGAATTGCGTGCGCGTTATGACGATACGATTGAAACGTATGCGAGCCTATTGCTTGCTCGGCGTTTGCTTCGCGCATCTATTGCTACGTGGGAAAGCAAGAGTCAGCCGCATGTATATCGCGAGGCTAGTCGTTTGCTTGCTTTGATGACTAATGGGGCATGGAGTCAAGTTCGCATCGGATCAAACGGCATGATTGAAGTCGTTGATGCTAATGAGCGGACGCGGACACCATCGCTTCTTTCGCTCGGAACATGTCAGCAGCTGTATTTAAGTTTGCGTATCGCGCTGCTTCTGACTGCTCAGAATGTTGGTCGCAATGTGCCTATTTTGGCTGATGACATCCTGGTGAACTTCGACGCGCAACGTCGTCGAGGTGCTGCTATGGCGCTTAAAGAGTTGTCTAATCATCGTCAAGTTATTATCTTCACTTGTCATGAAGAAATTGTAAGGCTTATGCAAGATTGCGCTCCAGGCTTGAACACGGTTGAGCTGTAATATAATAAAGTCTTTGCGGGGTCACCCGTATGAGTTGTGCCATTTCGTGTAGTGCGATTGGCGCACACATAAAAAAGGAAAGGAAGCGGATATGCCCAGCACCGTGCTCGTAGGCGCCCAGTGGGGCGATGAAGGCAAGGGTAAAGTCACCGATCTAATTTCAGGTGATTACGACTTTGTCGTACGTTATCAAGGTGGTAACAATGCCGGCCATACGGTCATCCATGGCGATAAGAAACTCGCGCTTCGTCTGATTCCTTCGGGAATCATGTACGACCACATCACGCCTGTTATTGGCAATGGTTGTGTAATTGATCCTCGCGTTCTTATCAATGAAATGAAGATGCTTCACGGTGAGGGTATTTCTACTGATAAACTTGTCATCTCATGTGATGCTCATTTGATCATGCCGTACCATATTGATCTTGATGGTGCTGCCGAAACGCGTTTAGGAAAGCATGAGATCGGTACGACTAAAAATGGTATCGGACCTGCTTATAAAGACAAAGCTGCTCGTACGGGTATTCGCGTACAGGATTTACTTGATGAGCATATTTTCCGTGAAAAACTCGAGACGGCTCTTTCGTATACCAACCTGGTACTCGGCAAAGTGTATGGTATGAAAACATACACGGTTGATGAAATTTGCGAAGAGTATCTGCCTTTCGCCGATGTTATTCGTCCGCACATGGCAGAAACCGCTCAACTTTTGAATACGGCGCTTGCTCAAGGCAAAAACATTCTTTTTGAAGGTGCACAGGGTACCCTTCTTGATATCGACCACGGAACGTATCCGTTTGTAACCTCATCAGCTTGCTGTGCTGGTGGAGCTTGCACAGGATCAGGCGTTGGTCCAAAGGCTATCAGCAAGGTGCTTGGCATTTCTAAGGCGTATATCACGCGTGTTGGCAGTGGTCCATTCCCAACTGAGCTTAAAGAAGAAACCGGAGATTTGCTGCGAGATGTCGGTGGCGAATATGGCGTTGTAACAGGACGCAAGCGTCGCTGCGGATGGTTTGATGCGGTTATCGCTCGTTATGCTGCCGATGTAAATAGCCTGACGGATATGGCGCTGACTAAGCTTGATGTTCTATCTGCAGTTGATACGATCAAGGTATGCGTCGGATATGAAGCCGATGGCAAGAGATATGACTATTTCCCCATGCAGCATTCGGCTCTATATCCAAAGCATGTTAAGCCAATCTATGAAGAACTTCCTGGTTGGAAGGGACAAGACATCACTGGCTGTCGTACGTTCGAAAGCCTGCCAGCCAATGCACAATCGTATGTGAAGTATCTTGAGGAGCGCGTCGGTGTGCCGATGAGCATTATCGCTGTCGGTCCTGATCGTGATCAAACTATATTTCGCGGTTGGTCGAGTCGCTAGGTGATAGATAGAAGGAGCTTGGGATCCATGAATATTCTCGTATTGGGAAGTGGCGGTCGCGAACATGCGATTGCTTGGGCACTCGCGCGATCCTCCCGTTGCGATGAGTTGTACGTTGCCCCTGGCAACGGAGGAACTGCGTGCGTTGCTCACAATGTCACGGATCTTGATATCGAGCATAGCGATGCGATTGCTGCGTTTGCTCAGGCTCATACGATCGGCATGGTCGTTATAGGACCCGAAGCTCCATTGGTTGCAGGTGTTGCGGATGATCTTCGTGCAGCTGGGCTGCTTGTATTTGGTCCTGACGCACAAGGAGCACAACTCGAGGGAAGCAAGACATACAGCAAGGCATTCATGGATGCTGAGCATATCCCGACGGCTCAGTATGGAACGTTTACCGATCGTCAACAGGCGATTGACTATGCAGATCAATTGGGCGCCCCCGTTGTTGTCAAAGCTGATGGGCTAGCGGCTGGAAAAGGCGTTGTTGTGGCGGAGACGCTCGATGCTGCTCATGAAGCGATTTGCCAGTGCTTTGACGGACGATTCGGCGATGCAGGTCAGCGGGTTCTTGTCGAGGAGTGCTTGCAGGGTCCTGAGTGCTCGTTGCTCGCATTTGTCACGGGAGGACATGCCTTCTGCATGGCAACGGCTCAGGATCACAAGCGTGCGTTTGATGACGATATGGGTCCCAATACTGGTGGCATGGGCGTATATTCTCCGGTTCCTATTGTGTCCGATGAAGAACTTGCATCGATGAAGTCGATCATGGAGACATCTGCTCGTGCGACTGCTCAGCCTCCGTTTACATCTGACTATCGTGGTGTTTTATACGGTGGATTTATGTTGACGCCTCAAGGACCAAAGGTTCTTGAGTTTAATGTTCGTTTTGGTGATCCCGAAACGCAGGTTATTCTTCCGCGTCTTGAGGGAGATCTTGTCTCGATCATGGAAGCGGTTGCCGCAGGTAAGCCTGATGATGTTGTGCTTAAGTGGTCAGATTCATGGGCTGTCTGCGTTGTACTGGTGAGCGAAGGATATCCTGGCTCTTATCAGACCGGGAAAGTTATATTAGGTATAGATGAGGCAGAAGCATGCGATGGCGTGACGGTCTTTCATGCAGGTACGGCGCTCAATGAAGATGGTGAGCTCGTTACTGCTGGTGGCCGTGTTCTTGATGTAGTCGCGCTGGGCGATACATTTGAAGAAGCACGTAACAATGCCTATGAGGCATGCGATCTCATTAATTTTGAAGGTAAACGATGCCGTCGAGACATTGGCGCCAAAGCCGCTCGTGGCCGCATCGCGTGGGAGTAGAACATGATCAGTGAACGTTTATTAACGCGTGTTGTGCGCGGATGTACGAACAAATATCTCAAACTTGATCCAACTGAGGCGCAATTTTTACCTGCTCCAGAGCCTGGTAAACACTATATGCTCTATATGCATGTGCCGTTTTGCGAACGTCTTTGTCCCTATTGTTCGTTCAACCGTTTTCCTTATTCGGAGGAGCGCGCACGTCCTTATTTTCAGAACCTCCGTCGCGAGATGATGATGCTTGCCGATATGGGCTACGATTTTGAAAGCCTGTATATCGGTGGTGGCACACCGACGATTATGCTTGATGAACTATGCAAGACAATCGATCTCGCGTGTGAAACGTTCAATATTAAAGATGTCTCTAGCGAGACGAATCCCAATCATCTTACGCCGACTTATCTTGATGCGCTCAAGGGGCGTGTACAGCGATTGAGCGTTGGCGTTCAAAGTTTTGACAATGGTCTGCTTCAACAGATGCAACGGTATGCAAAGTATGGTTCGGCAGAAGAAATCTATGATCGCATTCAGACGGCTGCGCCGTATTTTCATTCGCTCAACGTCGATATGATCTTTAATTTTCCTGCGCAAACTGAGGATATGCTTCGTCACGATCTCGAAATGATCAAGCAGTGCGGAGCTAGCCAGACGACGTTCTACCCGCTGATGGCATCTCCTTCGGTCGAAAAGTCGTTGCGCGAAACGGTGGGTGCGGTCAGCTATGATCGTGAACGTGAATTCTATTCGATTATTTGTGATGCATTGGTCGATAATGGTCCTTTTAACTTTGGCAGTGCATGGACGTTTAACCGTTTTGACCAGGGTATGATTGACGAATACGTAGTTGACTACGAAGAATATCCTGCGATCGGGAGTGGCGGTATTACGTATCTAGGATCGAATCTGTACGTTAATACGTTCTCTATCAAGGAATATAACGCCAAGATCGAATCGGGTCGTATGTCGCTTGCCGGCATGACGACGTTCAATGAACATGACCGTATGCGGTATCGCTTTATGATGAGGCTCTTTGGCTTGCGACTGGATAAGAAACAGTTTGCGAATGATTTTGGCTGTACGGTCGAAAAAGGCCTACCTGTCGAAATGGCCTTTATGCGCCGTTGCGGGGCATTTGCTACCGATGACGAGAACGAGCTTACGCTTACTCCGCGTGGTCGCTACTTGATGGTAGTTATGATGCGCCAATTCTTTATTGGGGTAAATAACTTGCGTGATCAGGCTCGCAATGCATTGACGGGCGAGGAACGTGAATTGATTTTTGGCGATGGAGCAAAGTCTTCGTCAAAGGACGAATGCAGCGCATGCTCCGCTAAGGAATAGCTCAGGCGCACGTGTTGTATGTGTGCCTGCCGCTGGATACGCAAGTTCGATAAATCGAAGGAATAGTCCAGGTACGCGTGTTGTATGTGCGTCAGGCACGTGTGCTATATGTTGCCTTAAGCCTAGTCACTCTAGTCATAACTGCCCAGTTCAGCGCTCTCAAAACAGTGAAAATTTCTGTTTTGAGAGGAGCTCGGGGCCCGCATTCCGTTTTAGTGGCGAAATCTACGCTTGTGTGACTGATACTCTGCTTATGCAATGGGGTGTGCCTCTCTCATAGCAAATAAGTTTCGCATTGGTAATGAAATGTATTCCCGCTGGCGAGCAAGTGCCGAAA
>DIDE01000070.1 GCA_002417975.1 Eggerthellaceae bacterium UBA5808 | reverse complement strand
CACCTGCACGGAGTAACTGACATCCAACATACTTATCATTCCCGTATGTTTTGCTGTCTGGGCAGGCGATAAACACGCGCTTTCGGTCGGCGTCATTCATCGTACCAATTGCATTGTCTACTACGGAGCGGCTATCAAGACAGAATTGCCATATGTTAGATGCCGTTGTATCTTTTCCGGTAAGTTTTCCGAGTGTTTCAATTGCCCACTCGCAGCCTTCCGTGTATGCTGCGTCGGCATTTGCTAGGCGAGGGCTTTGAGCTTCGTCCTGCTTGCCTTCGCCGCGTAAGGAAACGACGACAACAGGTATGCCCAGGTTGCGGACTTGTTCCATCGCGTCGGGATCGGCTTGTGATGCCGCAATAACTACATCAGGTTTAAGGGCGGCAATCTGCTCGACATTCCAATCGGTTAATCCACCAGGTGTAGGCAGATTCTCGATTCCGGGGAATACGGTTGTCATGTAGTCGCCCAGGTCAGACTTCCATTTGTCTTCGATCCCCACGACTTTGTCGCGAGCGTCAAGTTGGCACAGCATATCAAGTGAATGGTGCTGCATGACGACCATACGATCGACGGGTATGTTAACGGTTACTTCGTTGTTGGTCTGATCGGTAAAGGTCCATGCTTCTTTTGATGATGAATCGCTTGCGGTCTGTGTTGCTCCGGTATGTGCTGAGCATCCAAACATGCCAAATGCTGCAAGACTGCCAGCTCCAACGAGGGTTCCCTTTAGAAAATCGCGGCGCGTGACGAGGTGGTTCCGTTGATTCATTATTTCTCCTATTCGTATTATATGCGCATGAGAACTATACGCGTAAGGGAATTATATGCGTAAAAGATTATAGATGAAAGCAGATAATTAAATGAACATTGAGAGGCTGCCTATTGGTATGAATCGACATTACAAGGAACGCAGATGTCGAATAAGAAATCCAATAATGACATATATGAATAAAGGTGTAAAAGATAAGATTCGCATCCCTGTGAGATAAAAAAATCAAGGTAAAAATTAGAGCAAAGCCCTCCGATTTAGTTAGGTCTCAAGCTTTCATCTTCTGGATAGAGTGTGGTTATTAACAGGTATTCTCGAGCAAGGATAATACCTTGATTGTTGACCAAGACCTAAGAGATTAGGCAGGTAATAAGGAGGCACCTAGTATGGATAAAAACTGTGTACGATCGCGCTTGATGATTGGTGCAATGCTTGCAGTGGTGATGGTTGCTATCGCCTGTTGTTTTGTGCTTGTCCCTAAAGCGCATGCAGCAGAGCCGGCCTGGAATGATTATGTGACAGTTGACGTAACGGCAAATGCCTATGATCCAGGGGCAAAAGAAACTGATTACAATCAAACGTTGAATGTGTCAATGAAGTTTATTACACCAATACCAGCATCGATTACCCCTGAAGTAGCTCAAACCTATATACAAACCTATACAACTATTGCTGAGCACAAACTAACAGATGAAAATTATTCTCGTAAGGTTGATAACGTTGTCATCAAAGATAAGATCATAACGTTTAAGGTTGGGCCAGTTGTCCCACCTGCTGGGAAGGATCCTTTCACTGCAGTCTATTCGGGTAAATTTAAAGTTGTAGCGAAATCGGAGGGCAGCAAAGATTTTGCGGCATTGATGGGCAACAATGATGTAGAAACACTGGTGAACACGGGCTTGGGTCTAACGGTCCAGCATAGTGCAGACAAGAAAAATGCAACAATCGCTATTTCTGACCTGCCTAAATGTCGCGCGATGAACTTCGCATTAATTTCTGATGGACAAAACTATATCTTTAGTAAGGGAACGTCAGCCGATGGTAAGGGACTAACTATTCACTCTCACACGTTCTTTAAACAAACGGCAGCAGACTATGCCACCGCTCTTGTGGCCGCAGCAAATAAAGCTGATGCAACAAGTGCAGGCTACAACTTTAAGGTTGTCGATGGCAAGGTGCAAGTGAGCAAAATCGATGGTAGTGCGTTATCCAATATTCAAGCCATTGTCTATAACGGTACTTACTTGAATCTTAACGGATTACCAGTGGGAGAAATTACGGAACCACCTATGTGTAAGCTCTAATCGTCTACTATAGTTTCTTTACTTGCTCGATGAATCCAAAGTACTAACGACAAGGAACGCCCTTTCTCGATTAAATATTACGACGGGAAGGGGCGTTCTTGTGTCTCTAGGTAATGGAGGTGTGAATATATATGCTGCATCGAAGTTCTGTAACTAAGCATTTCTTTCTTTTTCTATTGGCGCTGTGTGTAGTTGCTACACTGCAATGTGTTGTAACAGCAGGCGATAAAAATGCGTACGCTGCTACGGCAGGATCGGAATCATATCATGGGCCTGCGAGTAGAGGAATTCCCGATTTTGACATAACAATTGATTATGATGCATCAACGGGAGTATTGGTTTTTTCTGGATCAGGGACGCTTGGCGGGTTGAGCAATTGCTTTATGACTGAACGTATTCCTGATATTTTTAATTCGAGAAAAATAGTTGTTGATGTGAAAAAAATTATCATTAAATCGGGTGTCGTGATTGCGGAACCCTATTTTAGTAGAAAAGACATAGTGGCGTCACGTAAGAATATGTTTTCCAACTTACAACGTATTGAGGTGCAAGAGGGTGCACAGATAAGTGATCCAAAACTATTGGAGTATATAAACAATCTGTCTTCTGCAAATGTGACTGATGATCAAGGTATTACATACAAGGACGCAACAAAACAAAAAATTACGAGAGTTACTCCAACGGGGACAGCTATTGTGATTCCCGCGTCTGTTAAAGAGATCGCTGTAGATGCGTTTGGCGGTTGCATGAACACCTTACAGTCGATAGAAGTTGCTGCAGGCAATACCCATTTTGCATCTACCTGTGGTGCGCTCTTTACGTCTGATTGGCACCGTGTTGTTTATATTCCTCAAGGTATTCAAGGACGTCTGGAACTACCTGAAGGGTTGCAAACCATACATGCAAATGATTTAAAAGGACGCCCAGGCATTACCGCAGTGACTATACCAGCAAGTTTAACGTCGATTACGTGTGAAGGCGATCATGGAAGCTATCTACCATTTTCCGATGATACAAACTTAAGCAGCATTTCTGTTGCAACTGGCAACCCTGTCTATTCGGTTACTGACGGGGTTCTATACGAGAAAAACAATGAGGGCATGATAGCCTTCGATTGTATAGCGGTTTTGACAGGAGCAATCACTATTCCCGAAGGTGTGACGGATCTGAAAAGCGTATTTTATGGATGTGAGGGCATAACGTCCATTGAGGTTCCGACGACGGTAAAAACTATTGGTGATGATGCTTTTGGCAGGTGTTCGTCTCTGACATCGATAACGCTCAAAGAAGGTCTCACAGCAATTGCTGGTCGCGCTTTTGAAGAGTGTACGGCGCTCACATCAATTCATATTCCGCGAAGCGTAACAAGCATAAAACAGGATGCATTTTATAATTGCACCCGACTCGTATCCTTTGATATCGCTGCGGGTAGTCACTTTCGTTTTGCTAATGGAACGCTTTACGGGAAAAAAGATGAGATCATATTCGAGGTCGCCTGGCCTACAGGGCGTACCTATATCTTTTTCCCTGCAGATACTATGACGGCGGTTATTCCTGCTGATCGGTTCGTACATGGAAGAAGCTTTAAAGATTGTTGCACGAATCTTCAAAAAATTGTTAGCTACAATCCTGCTTATCGCGTTGATGAACAAGGGGTATTGCTGAGTGCCGACGGCACCACTTTAATTAAAGCACCTTCGTCGCTTACGGGCACCTATAATGTTCCGAAGTGTGTAATCCGTATTGGATATGCGGCATTTGAAGGATGTCAAAAATTGACGTCAGTGATTATGCCTGAACAGGGTATTAAGGATATTGAAAGTCGTGCGTTTAAGGGAATACCGCTCAAAGCTATTCGATTTCCTTCGACCCTATGGCAAGACAAAACGCCAAGTGATTTCCCAGTGGATTCTGTTGTACCTGGACCGTTATTTACGCTAGACAGCAGTAATTCTATAACAATTCCGCCTGCTGATAATACAACGAATCCTGACGTTAATCATACACTTGCTCTTCTTGATCTTTCGTTGTACGGACAATCTTTTATACCTTCCTACGTGTTTTCATGTTTGTATGGGTTGACGGAAGTAACGATTCCTAAAAATGTAATGATCCTTGGACCTGGTTCATTTTTTGGATGTCTTAATCTCAAACGTGTGTATGCGTTTAACCAAAACCTCCAGATTGCTGATGCTGGTACGACAGGTGATCCTGCGCTTGGATGGACGTCTCCTATACCCTCATCGTTTTCGACGAAAGCAGAAGAGGGGAGTGGGTTCGCCACTATTTCGGGCATTACCTTTTATGGGCTCAACTACAAATCTAATACGGTCAAAGCATATGCCGACAAAACTGGTTGTTTATTCTGCCCCTTTGCCTTCTTAGGTGGGTACGGCACGTCGAATATTGCTCACCTGATTGAAGGTGGCCAGAATACGCTGAATTATCTTACGTCATGCAATACGGTATCAATTGCCGATATGACCTATACGGGCGAATATTTAGATCCAAACATAACGGTTACGTACGCAGCATTATCAGAGCCTCTTGTTGGCACACGCACATTAAAGCCGGACGAAGATTGCACGGTTGTGTATAAAGATGCAACGGGTGTCGAAGTACCGCGGATTGTACATCCGGGTACCTATACTGCAGCGATTACGGGAGATGGCAAAAGCGTATTTGGTACGAAATCTGCAACGTTTACTGTTGTTGGACCAGGAAGCATCAATTCGAAGAATCCTGCGCCTACGGATCCTGCTACAAACAACGAGATTAAGCAACAGGCAGGTGCCGCTCCACTGCACGCTGTCAATCGTGATCAACAGGATAATCGGCCTGTTGATGCACAACAATATAATCGGCCCTATCATGTAGTCCAATCTACGACGCAGCCGTCAACCCAACCTGCTTCACAGCAGCAACGAAGTGTGCGACGGACTTCTACGGTTAAGACAATCGACGAAGCCGGCTTTGTTCTTTGGATTCTGCTCGGTATAGGAGCTTCTACTGCCGCTATTACTCTTGGATCAACGCGTCGTGCACAACGACAGCCCGCAGAACGACCCCGTATTTTGATCAAATAAATCGAGTGCTGCATAAACACGTGCTTGGAATGTTGTCGCAGCGATCAGAGTAGATATACGTCTATTCTGCGCTGCGGCATCGGAAGCGAAGGATGGCATCGCTATGAAACGAATCTGCCAAAAGTCCCGAATCTTTGTTATGGCACTCTGTGCATTAGTGCTATGTTCCGCTGCATTGCCGCAGATGGCATGGGCATATTATGATTTGCCTCCCGTCGAAATCTACCTGTCAACGGGATCTATCTCGATGGCTTCAGGAAGCCATTCAACAATTGGCTGTGGGCTCAGCATGGTGAGCGAAGAACAGACTGTCGGTTGTGGAATGGCTGAATGCCCACAGGCGTGCGGTGGACTCACAACGCCACAGGGAGTGCGTGGAGGGTGCGCCGACGAAAACGGATGGTGTACCTGCTTGGGAGGCGAATATTCTACGTACTATACGATCGTGTCTATCTATTCGGATAATCCTGGAGTAGCACGTGGAAGCTATAACGGGAGTGGCGCACTTGATATTGCTACCTATGGAGCAGGATCGGCAACGCTAACAGTGCGTGCATCTTTGCGACAACATCGTGATTCTGTCTCGTATGTACAGGTAGATGTATCCGATGATGGATCCACCGATAGCTCGAACAAGCAAGGTGGTGTATCGCCGCGTGGTGGTACAACCAATGTTGGCGGTGGAACCAATGCCCAATCGGGTGGCTTGGGAGGTGACGCTGGCTCCTCTAATTCTGATCATGCAGCATCGGTTATTGCATCGGCCACAGGTGTGCCAAGTGCGGTGCCCTTAAGCGAAGCAACTGATGAGCGTAACGTAACGGTTATCGAAACTATCGATGGTACAAAAATGCTTGTTGTCCAGGCAAACGCTGCGGTAAATTGCGCTGACGAATTAGCTCAGATAGCAGGAACCGATGGATCGTGTACATTTTGGGTAGGTGCAAATTCTGATAAACCCGATATTTCATGGTCGTTTATAGGCACCGATTTAGATCCCGATGGAAATTTGGATATGGATTTGGGCGTAACTGTTTCTGTAAAGGGGACAGGACGCGTTGCTGATGTGCTATCTCATGTGCAAAACGCCATCGTAATTGAATGGGAACATACTGGTGCACTGCCAGGTAAAGCAAACGTGCATGTGCGTACTGTAACTGCATATGCTGATGGTACGTCTTTGTCGCTGTACCGCTTTAATGAAGATCTTGGACGATTTGAACTCATTAAGACGGGCATTGTTACCGAGAATGGTTATGCATCATTCGACATAGATCATTGCAGTACGTGGGCATTGTCTACTGACGATCTAGCAAAGTATCCGCTTGCAATTACTCAGACGCGTGACGATGTATCAAGCAGTGCTGCAGGCAATGCCGAGAATGCTCATAATACGAGCTCCGAAGGAGTGCCGGCTAAACTGCCGATTGCGCCTATCGTTACAGTTGCCATTATTGCTGTGGCAGCAATTGCGTTTGTGGTGTGGTACTTTGTTCGCAATAAGAATTCTCGGCCGTCAAAAGAGCCTTCTGAACAAGAATAAGGTAGGCAATTTTGATATCGGCACCGTATTCATTCGGCACTGCGAAGCGCAAAAACACGCGAGGCACGGCTTCGCTTATACGTCATGATGTTGCTGTATCTTTTAGGATGATTATGCCCATGCTCATATGTGCATGGGCATTGTTTATGGTGCTGATGCCAGTGTCTACTGCGGCGATTCCTGACGTCTCGATATTCAACATCAACTATACGCATAACCAGCTTAAATGGCGGTTCTGGTCAAATAGTATGCTGTGCCCCGTACAGACATGCGTCATATTGTATGGTTTGGCGCTTGGTATTCGGAGCTTTTCTTTTGTACTGGTAAAGTGCCAGACTACAACGTTTTTAAGTCTGCCTCTTACGCGTCCTATATTGTTTGCAACGCGTATGGCTGCTTGCCTGTTGACTCTTATTGCGGGTATAGGCATTCCGTTGGCTGTCTCGCTTGTGCTCAATATCGCAGCGCTAGGGATATGGCCGGGTCTTTTTGGTGATTGTGCGTTTGTGCTCGCGGGGCTGGTACTTACCGGAGCGCTTGCATGTGTAATAGGGGTTCTTTGCTGCATGCTAGCTGGGACAATCGTGGAGGCATGCATCTTCTCGATTGTTGTGCTGACTCTCGTGAGTGCAGGAGCATGGAGCCTCAATGTGCTCATGGACTATCTGCTCGTTGGCAATGCATTCGGCGAGCGACTCTATGGCGGTATGTCGATTGTTGCTCCAGGCTTAGTTGATATAACAGCCTTGTTCAACCCACTGATATTTTTTGTCGCGCAAGCTTCTGCACATTCATGGTTTATGGTGCAGCATCCCGTGTATTATCCTGCAGGTGGAGATTGGGGATTGCTTGGCGTGTGGATGATCGTGCTGCTTGGCATAGGATGTTTGTCGGTATTCTTTTTGCTCCGCCGAAAAGGTGAGCATGCTGGTATAGCTGGTCTTTGCTTACCGATGACATTTATTGTCGGATTAGTTATGGGACTCGTTGCTTTTGGCGCTGCATTCACGCTGTTTGCACATGTCAATACACTTGCAGCGTGCGCTATTGCTTTTGCTACGTTCGTGGTAATTTCTATGGTGCTCTTTCGCGGCTTACTTAAAGGACGTCTGCAGTATCGAATGATGTTTGCAGCTATAGGTACGGAGACAGTATGTATAGGTGCGATAGTTGCTGTGGTGGCGACTGGTGGTTTGGGATACAGCTCGTATATTCCTGCCAAAAACGAGGTTGCTTCGGTTGGCGTAAGTTATTCTGGTACACCTGATTATCTAGCGGCTAAATTTGATTCTGCTATGGCTAATGCTGGTTCATTCTACTATTCGGTTACCTATACGCTTGATGATGAACAGAGCATTGGGATAGTGACCGATGTCCATAAAAAGTTGGTTCAAACGGGTCATGCTCGTTTTAATAGTGATGGCTGCCATGTTAGTGAGACTGTTGTTCCGTATGATATGCGGATTGTTTACACGATGCGCGATGAATCGCAGGTTGCGCGCTACTTTGATCGTGCGACGTATAGCGAACTCTATGATCTAACGGCGCTTGATGAATCGCCTAGTGTTAAGAACTTAGAGCGCGCAAGTATTTGCGGTGATATATCTGGTTTATCTGAAGAACAGGCAACTGCATTAAAGTATTCGAATGCGCGTCAGACGTACGCGAATGGTCTGTTGTACGTGAGCGATCCGCTGTATGCCAATCCGATAGAATTGTCGTGCTCGGTCGAATCACGTAGGGAATTGCTTGCCGCTTTGGCTCAGGATGCGGCCAATCAAACGCGTGAAGATCGTTACCATCCCATAGGGATGGCGCGTGGGGTAGTGATGTTCGCACAATCGGGTGATAGAGATGCTCAGAATTTTGCCTATGCTATTTCTAACGATGTGATATATATAGCTGATCAGCATACACAGACGTTGGCATGGTTAGAACGTAATGGGTTGCTGGGGCATTTAACGAGCGATGTATCGGCGATTAAATCGCTAACGTTTCAGCGTTTTGACCCGTACTTTGCGTCCAATGCTGCAAAATCACCAAGAAGCATACTGTTTAAAGGGTATCGAATGTCGAGCAATACGCGCTTTATTGTGCCACAACATTCTGATGCAATGTACTCAACTTCTGATGCTGATGCGCTCGCACAGATGATTCCGCTTTTGCGTAATACGTATTGTATGGATGGCGGTGGTTATCTGGTGTGCGCCACTGTGCGTGGTGTAGGTGGAAGTTCCGCCGGTAGTGCTGACGAATATGCGTACTTTTTCCTCCCACAAGCCGATGCTCCCGATTGGCTTGTTAATGCTGTAGGATAGGGCGGTTTGTTCGGGCAATCTTGCGCAGAATAGATGCTTCTAGATACGATGAAATAAGAAGTTAGTTCATTTTAAGTGCGAAGTGATTGCGATTGTATTCGATGATGTGCTCGTCGCGCAGTTTGCTAAGTTCATTTGACATTGCACTTCGATCAACTGATAGATAATCAGCTAGCTGTTGACGGTTAAAAGGAATATCAAATGATGGCGTTCCTTGTTTATATGCTTGCGCCGATAGATAGGCGAGAAGTTTATCGCGTGTTGTACGCTTTGACGTTTGCTCAATCTTTTCGGTAAGCATCAAATTCTTGCGTGCGATTTGCACAATCATATTTTGAGATAGCCTCTGATGAAAAGCGCATGCATTGGTACATGTATGAATCATCTTGCGAATATCCATATACAAGATAATGCTTGGTTCTGACGCTATGACGTTTTCGCGCAGTTGGCTATTGGGCACGCATGCGTACGATTCTGCAAAAATATCTCCCACATCAATACGCGAAATAATATTGCGATTGCCCCAAAAATCCTCATTAACAATTTGCACACTACCGTAGATAACCATGCCAATTGCCGTAAGGGTATCTCCGCGTCGCGCAATAGAATCACCAGCGCCGTATGACGTAAGGTGTGCATTGATACACGGCATGATTGCTTCGGCTTCTTTGTCGTTAATACCCCTGAATAGGCCTGAATGATGTAAGACGGGGATTATAAGAGCGTGCTTTTCATCGGTTGATGCATAGGATGGCATTTTCTTCTGCATTGTCATATATCTTTCTGTTCATCTGTTTGTTGTATTTACAACATACACGTTGTAAATCAAGCAGTAAAGTCCATATCGAATAAAGGACGGGCATAAAAGAATGAACGTCCGATGGTCTATGAATGGGCAGGAGCATGATTATGGATCAGATGTTTTGTTTTCAATGCGAACAAACCGCAGGTTGCACAGCTTGCACGGGAGCTACAGGAACATGTGGCAAGCCTTCTGACACGGCACGTCTTCAAGATCGATTGACGGGAGCCCTTATCCGTCTCGCAGGTGTTGCTGCGGATAAAACCGAGTTGTCAAATCAGGTATACGACACGCTGGTTGACGGTCTATTTGTTACCGTTACGAATGTAGAT
>DIDE01000111.1 GCA_002417975.1 Eggerthellaceae bacterium UBA5808 | reverse complement strand
CCCATGTCGAGCATACGGTCTGCTTCATCAAGAACGAGTGTCGCGACCTGCTTGAGCGAGACAGCTTTGCGATCTAATAGGTCGATTAAACGGCCTGGAGTTGCGACAAGAATATCGCATCCACGTTTAAGTGCTTTAATCTGTGGTGTGTATGAAACGCCGCCAACAACGCATGCTACATGATGACCTGTGTGGCGGGCGATGGTGCTGCAGACTTCTTCAATTTGCATCGCAAGCTCACGCGTCGGAGTGACGACAAGCATAAGTGGTCCTTGCCCGCGTCGTACGTGGTCAAGTTGGTCAATGGTGGGCAAGCTGAATGCAGCGGTTTTTCCCGTACCAGTTTTTGCTGCAGCGATGACGTCGCGGCCTTCGAGTACGAGTGGTATTGCCTGGCTTTGTACGGGCGATGGGGTTTTATAGCCCAAATCGTCGACAGCGGCCAGTGCTCGCTCGGATAATCCGAGCGAATCGAATGTAGTGTCCATGAGTATCCTTTACTCGTTGCAATGGTTGTCATCGACAAGGCGCTGAAGTGTGTGCCCTTCTTGAGCGCGATACGGTGACATATAAAATGCGACGAAGTCGGTAAGAGTCGGATTGAGTGCAGAATCTTCGTTGTCCAATCCGCCCGGATGAAACAATAGTTCGAGTTCCATCTCATGACGTTTTGCGTATGCTTGCAGATGGGGTATAAGCGGCATAACACGATCAGGTGTCATGTGCCCGCTTAAATTAATTCCACAAAATACTGCGGAATAATTTTTTCTTGCAAGCGCCTTCGTCTTGTCAAAACGCCAGAGGAAATTCAACAGCCAGTGCTTAATCCAATTGATCGGTGGAATCTTCATCCATACGCTGGGCGTCTGCAAAAAAGGGACGACCGGCTCGGCAGGAATGCGGATATATTCAACCGAACAATCTTGCTCTCTGATTACCTCATTAAGTGCATCAAAAACGAGAGGAATCAGATGAAAATGCTGATGACTGTCGACGCGCAGGGCATTGCGCATCTGAGGAAAACGGCGAAGATAACGATCGAACTGAGCGCTTATCTCAAGTTTTATCTGCTGTTTAAGCTCTTTATGTCGCTGCCCGAGCGACATAAAGAGTAGGTGAGCAAAATCTTGAGCGAACATTCCTTGCTCATTAACGAGTAGTGGGATAGTTTGCGGATCGGCACAACAATGACCTTCGACGATATTCACATGAAGACAAACATGAATCTTGCCAAGAAACGGCTCAAGTATGTCAGCACACGTTTTGAACTGCGGACTATTCACCAGAATAGAGAGAGAATTAAGCGCACCGCAACCACCGCATAAAGACGAATAGCCAAGAATCAGCCGAGATTGCTCTGGGGTGATCCCAAAGTCATCCGCGTGATAAAGGGGATTCATGAAAGATATGCTCCTAGGAATTTCATCAGAACCATTCTACCAGAGCTGCTTCGTTCATGCCTATGAGCCAACGATTCCTCCATATACGGATATTGGTGGGATTGTGTTAAGTCATCTATCGTTTTCGCAACGAAAAGAAGGAGATCTTCACAGTGCGCTACACTGTCATACGTACGAATTGCAAACCAATATGTAACAGACCAGATAATCGAGGAACATCGTGCAGACGAACCAGACATTGAAGACGCCCGATCTGACACTTATAGTTCCTTGTTATAACGAAGCAGGGAATATCCCTTGTTTTTATCGATCGGCAACGTCGGTGTTCCGCGAAGCTAACGTTAGCCTTGAACTTGTATTTATCGATGATGGAAGTGCCGATGATACGCTTTCAGCGCTTCATCGATTGGCACGTACTCATGATCATGACGTGATTGTGCAGGTTATTTCTTTTTCACGAAACTTTGGAAAAGAATCTGGCCTCTATGCTGGTCTACAAGCAGCGCGTGGACGGATTGTTGGTCTTATTGATGCTGATATGCAGCAGGATCCCAAGATTGCCTGTCAGATGTACCACTATCTTCAGGAACACAATGATTGCGATGTGGTGGCTGCTTACCAAGAGGAACGACATGAACGTCGTCTGCTGCGTTGGTCAAAGCACATGTTCTATCGAACATTCAATGCTGCATCGGATGAAATTGACATTCCTGCGGATATGAGTGACTTTCGTTTGTTTAGGCACGATGTTGCTACGGCCCTTCTTTCGATGCCTGAGTATTTTCGTTTTTCTAAAGGTTTGTTTGCGTGGGTGGGTTTTCGAACTCATGCGATGCCTTATACGCCGCATCAGCGTCATAGTGGAACGTCAAGTTGGTCTTTTTCTCAGCTATTTCACTATGCAATGGGCGGCATTCTTGCATTTACCACATGGCCGCTTAAGATTGCCAAATGGACTGGTGTAGTTTCGGCGCTTGGTGCTTTGATCTACCTCCTTTATGTCGTGATTGTCGATTACGGAATTAAAGGTATAGCGGTTCCTGGCTATCCCACATTAGTATGTCTTATTCTTTTACTTGGCGGTGTTCAACTGCTTGTACTTGGCATTATCGGAGAATATCTTGCACGTGATTACCTTGAGGGCAAACATCGTCC
The DNA here is from genome assembly GCA_002417975.1 of Eggerthellaceae bacterium UBA5808. Lineage (GTDB taxonomy): Bacteria > Actinomycetota > Coriobacteriia > Coriobacteriales > Eggerthellaceae > UBA5808. The sequence continues at coordinate 1,088 of DIDE01000111.1, read as the reverse complement.
TCTATATATTGCGCGCGAGCGTATAGATTCTGCATATGATGATGAATCTGTACAGGAGAGCGATGACATACCAGCTGGCACAAAGGAAGAGACAGCCTAATTTTGGATACAAAGAGCGATTGTCCGTTCATAAACAATTGCCTAGTAGTAGATGTAATAGCAAGATCTGTAGTGCAGATAGTCAGAATAAGGAGTAAGCATGGCAGGAAAATTTGCTGATAAGATGCAAAAGTACATGATGGGGCGGAATGGCATTGATGACCTGGGGCGTGCGAGCCTTATTGCCTCGCTTGTCATGCTGGTTGCGAGTTTTATCTTTGGGTTTGTAAACTCGGCTGTTGCTTCTGTACTTACATGGATCGCATTGATCTTTATTATCTATAGCTATTTTAGAATGTTATCTAAAAATATTTCGAAGCGTAGTGCCGAAAATGCTGCTTGGGTCAAAAAATCATCCGGAATAACGCTTCCCATTAGAAGGTTTGGCCATTTTTGCGGAGAGTGGAAAAAGTATCATAAGAATTATCAGGTCTTTCGTTGCAAATCTTGCGGTCAGACGCTTAAAGTACCCAAAGGTAAGGGAAAGATTAAAGTGACGTGTCCTAAATGTAAAAAGAGTTTTACGACTAAATCATAAAGATTTAGCTGTAGCGGAGACACTTATTTTTATGCAACTCTGCTGATGAACGATTGCACTATACACATTAAATTGCTTGGTATTGCTACAGATCCAACCGTGGCTTTGCCGATAAAAATATGGCCAAGGCATGAACGCCCCTTGGCCATACGTAATTTTAGATGCCGCTCTATCATTGAATAGTAGTAAAAAAGAAAAACCCAGATCCTTTATGAAAGAATCTGGGTACATGATTTAAATGGTGCCCCCAACGAGAATCGAACTCGTGTCTCAGCCTTGAAAGGGCCGCGTCCTAACCTCTAGACTATGGGGACTTACTCTTACTGCTCCAATATAATGCGCTTACGTATCTGTTTGATAAGCTTATCTGCAGATACAACGTCGTGCTCAAAGCAGCCTGTATATTATTACAGACAGGTGCCACCTGTGCAAGGGAAAAATGTGCGCATCG
>DIDE01000089.1 GCA_002417975.1 Eggerthellaceae bacterium UBA5808 | reverse complement strand
ACATCGATAAGTCCAATGTAGAAACGCGCGTTATCTTTAATCTCAAGTAAACGCATACGATACGCCGTCAACCATTTGAACCGTTCAGCCACAAAGGATGTTGCTTGCGCTTGAAGATTAGAGCGAAAGAGCAAAGCCGCCATATCGGTTTCCATTGCGATATGATCCGGGCAACCCTTAAACATATCAGGCAATGTGAGCCCCATGGACTCGATGAGCGCATCCATATATTCGGCGGCATCGCCACCGTAGAGACCCTTAGCCTGAGGGAATAACATTCCCTCTTCGGTACGATTCGTCCAGGTCTCGTAGAGCGACTCAACGGGCATTGCGCTTTCGGGTAAACCACCCGTAAAGTGACATGCCGCGAACTGCTGCTTCTGCTCGTACGTCGGCGGATTATGCAGGGCATCGATCTCTGCATCGGAGAGAAAATCCGGTAGTTCTGGATGAGTTGCATCCTGACCGCACATTGCATCGGTGCATCCATCGATGAATGATTTCCATCGCGCATACCGAGTAAATTCATTCCATACGGATTCATCTACTGGGGCAAAACACTGCGAGATGGTCGTAAACACCTCGTCCAGATTCTCATGATCTTCCATTCCGTTCGCCTCCTTACTTCTCTGCTTTCTTACATCCTTTATATAGTGCATTGATGTAAACGATTACACCAGAGTTGCGGTCGAAACCACACCCTTCTTGATGCACTCTTCCGCGATATCCTGCCAATCGACGAACGTGATCGCGCCATTCGGGCACTGATCAGCACAACGACCGCAGGAGATGCACTTGGTCGAGACACCGGTCTCGGTGTCTACAACTGGCATGTTCCACGGACAAGACTCGTGGCACATTCCGCAACCGATACATTTCTTAGGATCGATTACGCGCGCACCCGTTTTAGGATCAGCTGAGATTGCATGAACAGGGCAGTTCTTTACACACTTAGGATCTGCGCACTGTCTGCAAGACTTGATCGTAAATTGGCAATCTTTATAAATGCCATCTTTCGTGTCAGCGCTGGTACCGAAGTTGTAATTCGGCCATACGCGTACACGCGCGGTGTGCTGAGATACATGGCCATCGTTACGCAGCGAGCACATAAGTTCGCAACGTTGACAGCCAGAACAACGAGCACGATCGGTAACGATCATCTTGGAAGGTGTCGTCGATAGTTCAATACGCCCAGAGGCGATCGAGTTCTCAACTACTCCCCATTTGGAGAGCACACCGCCGACGATTAAACCGGCAACACCGCAACCAGCCATCTCTAGTACATCGCGACGCGTTACGGATTTCTTCTTGGAGTTTGCGGATGCGGTTGCGGTCGACGCCTTGGCGTTATTCTGATCGTTCGCATCATGCAGATTGGTATCTGACATACGCTTTCCTCCCCCTCACTTCCATCATTGATGAAGATGCTTTTCTGTCTTTCGAAGCTTATCGGCTCTATCCGATGAGCTCCGCTCCTCTCTCCTGCTCTTCACGAAATGACTCACACAACATCTCGTATTGTGCAATCTGTTGTTTTTGTGCCATCCCCTCCTTGAGGGTAAAACCTTCACAACACTGCCACAATTTCTGTTTGTACCCAAATTACCCTGAAAGAGGGGATACCCTCAAAACCCCACTTGGCATACTTCTTCGTAGCGAATGTTTCGCCATTTCTCTTCTCTAGCTCATGGCACACACAACAATTACCATCGAGGAGATTTGGAGAATCAATATGGCTGATGCAAAGTCGTATGGTTGGGCCGGAAAGATCTTGCGCGTCAATTTAACGACGGGCGAAATCACCACTGAACCAACCGAGCCTTATAAGACATATATCGGCGGTATGGGTCTTGCAAACAAGATCATGTATGATGAGGTCCCTGCCGGTACCGATCCGCTCTCTCCGGACAACAAGGTCGTTTTTGCTGTCGGTCCTTTGACCGCAACTGGCGTGCCTTTGGCCGGACGTACTACCATTTGCAGCTTGTCCACGTTCACTCAGGATCATCTAGTTGTCGATGCTCACTGCGGTGGCATGATTGGCGCTAAGCTAAAGTTATCTGGTCATGATGCCCTGATCGTTGAAGGCGCATCCGATCATCCTGTATACATCAACATCGTTGACGACAAAGTCGAAATCAAAGATGCAAGCGATGTATGGGGATTAGGTACCCGTGCAACGACAGAAGCTCTCTGTCGCCGCGAATCAACCAGCGCATGCGTAGCCTGCATTGGCCCCGCATCCGAGAACTTGCTGCCTTACGGCTGCATTATTAATGCTCGTAACCACTCTGCTGGTGCTGGCACTGGTACGGTTCTTGGTTCTAAAAAGGTCAAGGCTATCGTCGTCGAGGGCAACAGCAGCATTAATGTTAAGGATCCTCAGTCTGTCGCTGACCTTTCCGATTACATGCTTCGTGAGATCGTCGGATCTAACAACAACCACGTTGTTCCTTCAACCCAGCAGGAATGGGCTGAATACTACGACAAGGGTTCTCGTTGGACTGCACGTAAAGGTCTTACGTGGGCACTCGCCGAGGGCGGCCCTATCGACACCGGCGAGCCAAAACCTGGCGAGCTCAACACCGTTGGTTACCGCTGCATGAAGTCCACTAAGGACCTCGGAGCTGGCGCAGAAAAATATACGATTAAGATGAACGGCTGCCACAGCTGCCCAATTCACTGCTATTCCGACCTTCGTAATGAAGAGTCAAAGGCACATGGTGGATATGAGACCGTTGGTAATACCTGCGCAGCAAACTTCCCGTTCCTCTATCTTGAGGGCATTCTTAAAACGGGTATGAGCACCGACGAGCAAATCCTCTGGAACAACGTCATCACGTCTCGTATGGATGACTTGGGACTGTGGTGCAACTACGCTCAGTTATGGCGCGATATGGCACACTGCATCAAAGACGGTATATTCAAGGCAAACCTGCCTGAAGCAGAATACAATGCCTATGACTGGAGCCAATTCCGCGTTGGTGGCGACCCACAAGTTATGGTCGGCATCATGGACGCTCTTGCTAAGAACAACTCCGAGCTTGCTTACCTCGCTCACGGCCCACTCGTTTGGACCAAGCGTTGGCACGACGAGGGATGGTTCGACAAGCAGCCTTCACAGCTGATTAACTATCGTGGATGGCCTGTACACCATGCGATCGAATGCTTCTCTCAGGTCGGTGGCGTCTACAACATGATGTTCAACCGCGACGATATGATTCACTCAGCGGTTAACTTCCAGGGCTGCGGTTTGCCAATCGATCTCAAAAAGCAGATCGGTGCTGAAGTTTGGGGCGGCGAAGATGCTGTTGATCCTGATAAGGATTACACCCCAATGAACGAGCACAAGGCAAACTTCTGCTGGTGGTCAATTGTTACCGACGTCCTGCATGATAGCTTGACGCTGTGCAACTGGGTATGGCCTATGACGATGAGCCCGACAAAGGCTCGCGATTACCGTGGCGACCTCGACCTCGAAGCGAAATTCTTCAAGGCAGTCACCGGTGAAGATGTCACGACTGATCAGCTTTATCAGGCTGGCGCGAAGATCATGACCCTGCAACGCTGCAACACGATGCGTGGCATGGGCACCAACGATTTCCGCAACGTCCACGATAAGATGACCGAATGGCCATTCACGATCGATCCAGACAAGCAGGCCTTCACCAAGGGCACCATCAAACAGGATCACGACGACTTCCAGACCGCTCTTACGATGGTCTACAAGAAGTTCGAGTGGGACGAAGAAAAGGGCTGCCCAACCGAGGCACTGCTCGACAAGTACGACATGGGCGACGTCAAGGCAGATCTGAAGTCACACGGTCTGATGTAAATCGTTCAATCGCAGGGAACTTACGAATTCAAATCCGAATTTGTGATCCTAGCGAAAAGGAGCCGCATCGTTTGGTGCGGCTCCTTTTTTGTTGGTCTGTAGCTGCTGGTCTGTAGTTCTTTCTTGTGACTTAACCTATTTAGTGCAGCTATCTTTCATTATTGAGCTCGAGCGATGTAGCTCCTTCTTTGCTATAAGACTTTATCGTTGCTTTTCCTTTTATTGTTTCAAACGTACGCACTTATCCACCTTCCCCCTGAAGTACGCACTTATCCACCTTCCCCCTGAAGTACACGACTAAGCACCTTTCTTACTTCACGTCACAGAGTTCGCTTCATCGATAGCGCAGGAATAAGTGCCTTCTTCCCTTTTCACATCACAAAACTAGTTCCATCAATAGTGCTCAACTAAGCATCTCCTCTCTTCATACTGCAGAGCTAGTTTCATCGATGGCACGCAATTAGTCTCAGTACATTAAAATGAGGCACTTTTAACCGATTTTTACCGATTCGCGTTGTTTTTACCTGCTTCATTTGACTATAAGGCTCCATATCTTGAGGAAGTTCAAGCGTCACGCTTCTCAACAGGCGTTATGGTGAAACTCAGCATGCCGCTAAAAAGTATTCAACGCGAATCGAGCAAAATTTGTGATTTTACGCCCAACTTTTTGCCACTTGAGATGTACTGTTCATTTTTAAGATATACGGTTCGCTTTTAAGATGTACTGTCATTCCTTAAGACGTACTGTTAGTGCTAAGTACGGATTCCTTCCCTCGTTGCGCCTAATAGGAGAAGCCAGCATGCGTAAGTTGCGCATAGACGGCAATCAAGCGATGAACCAGCACAAGTACGTGACCTATTTTCTGCCACCAGGATAGAATCAATTTCTATTAGCAACTGGCATACCTTAATCGTGCCAGAATATAGCGAATTCGTAACAGACATACTACTTGTGCAGCGAAATATAGCAACAACATAGCAAGCATGCTACTCGTGCAACGGAATGTGGCAGCGTCGTAGCAAGCATGTTACCCGTGTGACGGATAGGCTACTCGCCGTAGTGAAATGATGCTATTACGAAACATATTCCCTATTTTCGTGACGGATGTGCGACACGCTGGCGAGCGAATGCCGAAACGCGAGATTTTTTCACCCACATGGTATCGGACATTTTCTGAATCCTATAGGTCATGCTTTTCACCAGGGGTTATGGAGACGTTTTACCTATTGTCTACGTTCGTACAACACGAATCGGCTTCTGTTTGCCAGCGTATCATTCAAGCTGCTACATTGTGGATACTTATACGTCTCAACAGCATTTTTCTTGGTCAAAATGTATCCGAAGGTGCTGCATTGGCATCTCCAATAGGTCTCAACGACATATTCCTTCGCGCAGCTGCATTCAAAGGTTCTACGTCGGGACAGCTTATGTGTCTCAATGGTATGCTCCTCTACCAAACTGTATTCAATCCGCTACATTGAGATCGCCTATATGCCTCAATGGGATATCGCTTACTCGGGCTGCATCCAGAGATACTAGCTAGTGGCACGCAGAACACTTAGAGTTACTGCGCAGCAACTGTTATAAAGACTTTAAGCGCGTCGTTTGATAGGTTGCATTCAACGAGTTCACAGTAGGAGTGCAGCAGTACGACATCAATGTGACACTACGCCACTACAGCAGCACGCTATAGCGGAACAGCTTATCGTGCGGTCTCCGGATGATCTTCCACCAATTCTAGTAATTTTTCGCGCGATGAAACGCCCATCTTACGGTAGATACTGCGCACATGAGAATGGATGGTATTGTTAGACACGAACAGCTCTTTAGCTATGAATGCCTGTGTATGTCCCCTGATCAGCAGAGCAAACACCTCAGTTTCGCGCGGCGAAAGCTTTGCCTTCTGAGCTAAACGTGCACAGATAGCGTCAAAGGAAGCTTCTTGCGAATATTCGTCGTGATGTTGATCAGGCGCAACTTCGTCATCTGCTCCACTAGCCAATGCCATAGAAATCGTTAAGGTGGCCAAATACGCAGCCAATGCCAATAAAGCAATCACCCGTCCCTGGACTCCCACATAAGGAATAGCCAGCATGCCAAGCAACGCACCTGCGCAAATAGTGCACAGACCCAAAGAATAAATACGAACAATAGAAGTACGGTTGTCTTGCGAAAGTTGTATGCATGTTATCCAAAACGCTAAGAACACCAAGATGAAACAGCATTCACGCACAACGCCCAAAACCGTCATTGCCAAAAAAGAATTGTCGTTTTCGATGGAAGGTAAGATCAAGATAATCGCTGCTGCAGCAGGCATAATCGCCTTTGAAAGAATATCCATAGGTCGTTTACTGCGAGCAGTAAGCACTGCAGCTATCAGAACTGCCAGGACACCCCCGCCAAGGGTTTGCATACGCATAGCGCCAAAATCATACGATACTTGGGCTAGCGTAGGATTCCATACAAGACCAAAAATAAATGCGCAAATGAAAATGCTCAGTGATACCTTCCACAACTGGGCAAAAAGTTCTTTGAAGACAAGCGGAGTGTGCCCGGTCAGAGAGTTAGTTCTATTGGCAATGTTCAACGCACTCGTTCTACTTGCCGCATTGTTCGATGCACTCGTTCTGCTTGCTACATTGTTCGCTGTACCAGTTCTATTTGCCTCACTATGAGAACTGTTTGATTCATTGTTAGTTCCACTCATATCATTAACACGATTTGCCACGGCATCAGCGCTGTTTGCACCACCTGCATTGTTCGCTACACCGTCGGATACCGCACGCAGCAACATGCATGCACTTGCAACAAATAAGATAAGCGCTGCAATCGCCTGAATCCATGCTATGCACAGCGAGATTACGAAGAACAGCACCAGGGCAATCATGATGTCAATCAGCATATAGGCCAATACATCTTTTTGGTGTTCGCGTGCAAAGCATATGCCCCAGAGCAAGAAAGAGAGTATACAAGAAATTCCAAATACCGCACCGCAAATTCCTGCAACATAAGCCGGAAGAATAATGAATGCAGATAGAATATATAAGCCGCTTCCAGCCAATCCACTGATTAAAGCAGCAATACCAATATTCTTTGTTGTCCTCGAATTCTCAATAAGCATTGCACGTGATTTGCTCGCTAATGCAGTCTTATATGTATAGATAAACAAGCCAATCGCACAGCAGCAGGCGCCGACACATAGCCAAACAAGAAAGATAATGTGCACAGCGGAACCAAAAAATTCAGCAAGTTCACTGGTATTGTGACAAAGAAGAAGCATGGTTGCCAAAAGCAATCCCATACCAAATAGCATCTTATCCCCTTGTAGGGGTTTAACCTCGTTGCCCATATTTTGACCTGCGCAGATACCGAACCTCATCTGTTTTTGCGATAGTCTTACATCATCAATCAGACCGAAAATCATCTGTTTGAGCGATGGCTAGCAGGCCCCTCCTGCGCGATAGTATAGCGCATACAGGGTGTTGCAAGGAGGCGACACCTCATGATCACAAGGAGGGAATCATGTCAAAGTCCGAAAGTAGACCGGGAATTTCACGTCGTGAGTTATTCAAACTAGGAGGAGTTGCCGCTGCTGGAGTGGTCGGCGCAGGCGCTCTATCTGCATGCTCACCTAAATCATCCAGTACAAAAGACGCAACAACCACAAGCAGTTCGAGCGGCGCATCGTCCGAGGACATGGATTATTACATGTGCAAGAACGATTGGCTGGGATCGGCTCCTAAAACAGGAGATCCATCCGAAACCTACGATTGCGATATTCTCGTTCTCGGTGGAGGTCATGCTGGCATTCATGCTGCGCTCGCTGCAGCCGAAGGCGGAGCTTCGGTTATGGTCGCCGAAATGACAAGCGAGGCCAATCGCAAAGTTAAAGGCGAAGATATTGGTCATGTAAATAGCCAGTGGCTTATCAATCAAGGCTACGGTCCTTATGATGTAGGTGAAGTTACGCGCGAATTTGTTCGTCGTTCTGGTGGACGATGCAACCAAGAAATCATCCGCAAATTCGTAGCCAATTCTGGCGAAGCTGTCGACCATTTATTCAGCCTCATAAGTTGGCCCAACGATCGTATTAAAGTCAACAGTGCCGATGCAAATCCTGAGCTTTCGCCACTTGACCCTAGCCAGGTTATTTGTCAGGTATCTGGCGCTACAGCCGATGGTCCAGTTTCGTACCCCATAATCTGCGGTGGCAATGGATCATATGCTGCCGTTGCGCAATTTATGGGAACAATCGTTCATGAACCACAGCAGGGCGTCGCTGCATTCAGCAGGCTAGACGAGGTAGAGCAGTTTGCTATTCTCGCAGGTCAAGACAAGGGTGCACAGTGGCACTATGAAGAGACAGCTATTAAGCTCACGCAAAACGATTCAGGAGATATCACTGGCGCTATCACGCAAAAAGCTGACGGCTCATATGTGCAGTACAACACATCGATCGGCGTCATTTTATGTACCGGCGATTATGCCGCGAATGCCGATATGGTTTGGAACCTTAACACCGAACTCGCCGAAATGAATGCTCGTCAAGGCCTTGGCGCTAGTGACTCAACAGGATTTTCGACCAGCAATGGTGCAGGTCAAAAGATGGCATGCTGGGCTGGCGGCGTAATGCAACCTGCACCACGCGCTTGTATGGCAATCAGCGGTGGCGGTGGTGGCCCTTGGGGTACTGCTCCCTATCTATGGCTTAACGCTGACGGCAAACGTTTCTGCAATGAAGCAAATTCTGTTGGCATGCAAGTTGCCACATGGCAACAGCCTATTGGAAACATCACCACGGTAACCGACGCCAATTGGTATGAGACAACCAAAAATGCGGGACTTGATCATGGTGCGCCTAACTACGGCCGTCCGGTATATTTTGAAGAAATGAAGCAAGATATGGCTGCTATTCCACTTGATGATGCAAACGGTGGCACCGTACGTGGTTGTACTATCGCTGAACGTATGGCTGCAACCGTCTTTGCATCCAATACGTTGGAAGGTGCCCTAAAACTAGCAGGATACGATGGCGCATCCCTCAAGGAAGCAGTCGCCCAAATTGCCGCATACAATAAGCTATGCGCAGCAGGCGACGATACAGAATATGGCAAAGAAGCCATCTATATGAAGCCTATCAATACTGCCCCATTCTACGTATGCCCAAGCAAGAATACAAAAACAACCACTGCAGGATTAGTTACACTAGCAGGCATTATGACCGACGATGATTTACAGGCCGTCGATGCCAAAGGTGACACAATCAAAGGACTCTGGGCTGCTGGCAATTGTCTAGGCGGGCGCTATGGCAACGCATACGCTACACCATTTGCAGGCAACTCTATTGGCATGGCTATCACCCATGGTCGTGTAGCGGGTAAATTGGCTACAGGCCAAACGGTGCTCTAGATCCTTACCTCGAGTGATACGCCATACCCCTCCATGGCATATCACAACACGTCGACCCCCGAATGTCACACATCCGGGGGTCGATTGCTCTCACTAGTTGCAGCATATAACTGCTCGTTTTACAGTAGAACAGATGTTTCCGAGAATTAATCGTTTTTATAAGTTATGTCGGGACACCCACGCAAAGCGTGCATCGTAATGCATTCGAGGATTAATCGTCCTCAATAGTTATGACATATATTGCTGGAGAAAATCCAGAACAGCCTGACGAGAATGGAGACCCGTCTTAGAATAGATGCGCTTAATATGCGCATGGACCGTAGCAGAAGAGATATAAAGCTCATCCGCTACACGTTGCTGCGTGTACCCCAAAGCATAGAGCGTAAGCACTTCAATCTCGCGATCGGAAAGTAGGAATTGTTTGCCCATTTCCTCAACATTTTGCTTCATCGTTATCTGACGCAAATTCGTATAATTTTCGGGTTCATCATCAAGACCCATAAAATGCTGGAGCATCATAGTACGTGATGGATTCTTCTTACGTGATTCCGTCGTTGCAAGTTCCTGAACACGAAGCAGCGATAAAAAGATAAACTGCGTTGAAAGAACAAGCAGGCCAGCCATAAGAGCACTCGCTAATACCGTGCTCGCGCTAAGAAGCTGCAAATTACCAAGCAGCATACGCGTCAGAGCGCGGGGAACCAAGAACATTGCAAATCCACCGATGCAGTAATAATACGGATCGCGCCAACCATAGCTACTAAACGAAATGATAATGTACCAGTCAAATGCAACCATCAACGCATTAAGTGTTGTAGTGAACACTGCACCATATTCAAGATTCGAAGGGAAAATCGCGTAAACAACAAGCGCAATGCACGCGAGCGCTTGCATAATCATCCAAATATTGACTGTGACAACGCGTGTACGTCCTTTTAAAACAGCCAGGACGATAGCTAGGCAAATGGTAATCGTAAGCAGCATATAAGCGATACGCGTCGGCACCGTAAAGCCAATTGCTTGACCCGTCGGATACCCTCGGAGAAGCCCAATAATCGCTGCCATAATTCCTACGCCGATACCAGAAATGATCAAATACCGTGTATTAGAAATCGTGTGTTTCATAAATCCCAAGTAGTCATTTTCTTGCATAGGAGAAATGATTTGGAATGGACGTACACGTTTATGCGCCGCATGCATTAGAGGAAGCTGCAAAACCGTCAAAGCCGAAGCAATAATGTCACGCGTAAACACCGACTGCGTAGCACAAATGCCAAGCACGATCTCGCTTAGTGCGAAGGCAACAAATACATACACAGCAACCGTCGTTGTGGATGATCCTCGTGCACAACGCAGCCAATACGACATTGCAAAAATTCCGAGAAACTCATTAACAACATGCAGCGCAAAAAGTACGCCAAACATGTTCAGATCATGTTCAGGAATGATAGCAAGAGGAACAAGTGTTACCGCCTGCAATGCAATACAAGCGTACATTGACATGTTAACAACACGTTTGGTAAGCGGCGTTTTTTGAAGTGTAACAACTACGAGAACGACAGCAAGCAAGACAAAACTAATAAGCGTTGCTCCATCGGTGAAGACACCTTCGTCGGTGCTGACATAGCTGCCGTAGCTTCCCACTATGATGCCCGATCGAGCGCATACAATACCGATGATCATAGGCCATAAGCAGACATATGGCTTAAAGGCTGCTAGCCCTTTGCCTGATTCTCCGACCGTTGGCCGTTGAGCCTCTTGTGTTTCAGCCACCCTGCCCCCTCGCATTTGGCCGCATTTAGTTTTTTATTGTACTCCATCTCGCCGCTCGCTCAATGTATAAGTCTTGCAGTACTAACTAAGTCAAGCAAGCTCAATTAAGCACACATCAAACAGGCCGCAGCTCAATTAAGCTACGGTCTGCAATCATGCACCTCTGTTTAGTACGATCCACTTAAGCATCTGGCGATAAGGCAACAAGGATTACCAACGCATCAGCAAGACAGCTTGAAGTCCTACATTACTAGGGAGATTTGACCCAAATAGAAAGCCAAACATCCCCAATAACAAGTATTATTTTGCATCCCCATAGAGAATGTCAGCACGCTGATCACGCAGGCTGCAATGTTCGCACAAAAGACAAGCTACGCTACTTTGGTCGCAAGGAATTACTTTATCGATCTCATCAAGCGTTTTACCCTGTCTAATCATGCAATCTCCCATGAGTGCATGAAGTGCTTCGACAGCAAAATCGGTCGTATCACGCTTTTTCGCAGGCACCCCGTCAAGACTATTTTCAAGATCCTTCGGAGTAATTTTGATAGCATCAGCAAAGGTTTTTTGAAATGCCATCGTGCATATCTGGCTTGCACATGCTGTCATCGCAATACACCCACGGCATTTGAACCCGATCTGCTCGATCGTCATCGTTTCCAAATCGACCTTGGCAAACAACTGGACAGCGACCTCGCCACTTTTCGATTTGCCGGCCATACCAACTGCATTGCACCCCTCGGGAATACCGCTATTGCAAAAATTAGCAACAACCGCTAAAAGTGTCTCCGAATAACCGTCTGTTCCATTTTCGTTTTGCTGCTGGTACACATCGCGCGTGCGGATAACATGGCGATCTTCAACATCTTTATATACATTGCGAATCTCATCAACGGGCATTAGAACTATCCTTTCGTCGGATCGATCGTTACTTGATCGATATCACACGCTCATCGGTCGCTCAACCGAATAATATTCTGCGAGAGATTGAGCCTGGTCAGCACTGAGATACTTGGTTGAGAAAAAGTACACATCACCATTGCTTGCGTCACATGATCCGATATCTGGATAGGCACCACTTTCCTGTACCGTCTGCCAAATAGAGAAGATCTCATCCTCGGTAAAATCAAAGGGATCATTCATCAACGATGTATAAATCAACGGACGTGGATACACACGGGAATCTTCACGTGTACAAGTGACAAATGTCGTAACTTTATTGTCTTCTTTGGCGAGAAATGCCCACTTTGCATATGCGTCGGTCATTTTATCCCGTGAGTACAGGTACATCGTCTCTGCACCTTCGAGAACAGCGACATCGCAGCAACGGATGGGGTCGTTTGACGGATCATGAGGCTCATCTGATGCATCAGATTCTGCATTATCAGACAATTCATCTTGCGCTTGAGAGCTTGTCTCATCAGATTGGCTATTCGTATCTGCAGCATCACGAACCGTATCATCAGCATCGGTAGACGTGGCAGCAACAGCCACTCCAGCCGTCGCAGCAACAGTCTTTACCGAAGCATCAGCATCTTTTGCGTTCGCATCGGAGTCGGCATTCTTAGCTGTTTCCGACGAAGCATCAGCAGCATCAATCGTCGTATCAGAAGACTGATCCGCATCTTTCACCGCTTGTTCGGCCGCTTCTTTTGCCTTACGTGCTCGGACAGCCGGATCGATCGAACTCCCAACCGCACTCCAACCATCGGTATAGTGATGCTTTTCTTTCTTTTTTGGATCCTCATCCTGTCCATGCTCATCCAAATAGGCGAAGACAAGGTCAACGAATGACTGATCATCCATATGCTCTGGGACAAAACCCTGTTCCGCCCAGCGCGCAGGGATAACAAGCTCACTATCGCTCGACTGCTTTCTGATATCAGCAAATACTTCAGTAAGCGCCTGATGCTCGAGCTTTGCATAGTAGGCAGCTCGTTCCTCATCCGTCATTTTTGAAGGATCAGGCTTCTCTTGAGGATCATCCTCAAACACATACCCTTGCTCCTCGAGCGAAGCTCGCGCTTTTTCATAGGCAAGTCGTGCCCCATCGCTCATTTCGGCAGGATTAACACCCTTGCTAACGTTCTTAGTATCATCGGCACCCTCATGCGATGACTCTGCCAAACTAGGATCCGAGGATGTGTCAGGTGTTTGAACCTGTTGGCTTTCGTCTTTTGACTCTTCCTGTTCCATACTCGTGTTCCCTCCTCATTTCTCTCTCCTATTGTCGCCAGAAGCGCAGGGGAGACGTCCCCTCTTTAGGGGTAATTCAACGTAAACAGATACGTTATTATTGCTTTGTACTACTCGTAATCCTGTTTAAGAGCCTTGAATGCTGGAGCAGCATTACGGATTACACTCTCAGCTACGCAATAGCCCAAGCGAACCCATCCCTCCACGCCAAAGCTGTCGGAAGGAACCAGGAGAAGTTCATGGCGTTTTGCCGTCTCAGCAAATGCTCGAGCGTCAGGCTCAAGCGCGCGGACCCAAAGATAAAACGCACCCTGAGGTTGAATGTATTCGTATCCGCACTCGTCCATAATTGCCGTCAGTGCTTCTCTATTGCGTGCATAGGCTGCAACATCGGCAGGCTCATCAACGCAAGCAGCTGCTACATGCTGAAAAATCACCGGCGCGCAAACGAAACCAAGCGCTCTTCCTGCACCACAAAGCGCAGCATATAATTGATCAAAATTCGATACCTGATCTGGTACAAGTGCATAACCAATACGTTCACCAGGAAGCGAGAGTGATTTACTCCATGAATAGCAAACGATTGTATCCTTATAAAATGATGGAACCCAAGGCACCGTAACATCCGCATAAACGATCTCACGATACGGCTCATCCGCAATGATGAAAATAGGATGCCCGTATTGCTCCGCTGACTCAGTTAGCAATTGAGCAAGCGCTTGCAGCGTTTGTTCACTATAGACAACGCCAACAGGATTATTAGGCGAATTGATGATAACAGCCTTCGTATGTTTATTAATTGCGGCGCGCAATGCGTCGATATCAAGTTGAAAATCGCTCGTACGCATAGGAACTGGCACCAGAGTATCTCCCGAAGCCTCAATCCACACGCGATATTCAGGGAAGAACGGCGTATTAACAATAATTTCATCGTCTGGCTCGGACAAAGCTTTAATTGCAATAGCAAGAGCACCTGCTGCACCACAGGTCATATATAAATTGCGAGCCGTATAGTTTGTTCCAAATCGGCGATTGAGCGATGCAGCAATTGCCGAACGAACGCTTTCGAGTCCAGCCGCAGGTGAGTAACCGTGGACACCTTGTGCTGGCGAGGCTGCAACCGACGTAAGAGTTTCGCCCACTTTAGCTGGCGAAGGAACACTTGGATTCCCAATGCTGAAATCAAATACCTTGTCTTCGCCGATCTCCGCCTTACGTGCAAGTCCATAGGCGAACAGTTCGCGAATTGAAGACGGTTCCTGCCCCAGTGCGAGCATTGCTTGATTAATCATGAGATTCCTCGGCTTTTCTCTCTATTTTACTATGCGTCGTTGGATACATTTTACATACATTGTGTGTAACATGCACCTCAGACAAGGATCGTCGTTACGTTATGCAAAAGATTCTCTTACTACGATAAGCGAGAATCTGCCCATCTCGTCAGCGTAAGATCACAGTTCTAAACGAAACAAAACGAGATACAGCTACATGATCGTGTATCAAACCACAGGGCAAGCCACTTGCAACTCAAGAAAAGCGTACAATACAGATATGATTATTTCGAACAAACATACACCAATTCTCAACGTAGATGACGTTGTACAACTCGAACAACGCGTCAGCGCAAAAGGCATAGGTCTCGATATCCTTATGCGTAATGCAGGCAGCGCGTTAGCAGAAACAATACGGCACCAGGCACCAACGCCGTGTCCTGTATGCATCCTTGCAGGAAATGGAAATAACGGCGGAGACGGCTGGGCAGCAGCAGAATTTCTTGCACTAACTGGATATGACACAACAGTCATTTGCATGGCAAAGCCCGACCAGATCACTGCTCAACCAGCACACGATGTTGCCCACCGTGCAGCTATCCATTCGCCTAAAAGTCATCTGCATATAGTAGTCAATCCCGATACTGATACGTGTCGTAAGTATATCGAGCAAACACCATTCATTATCGACGCTCTATTAGGCACAGGCTTTAGGGGATCAGTCATTCGCGCACCCTTTGATGAATGGGTCCGTTTAGCAAATGCAGCGCATGACCACAAATTGACACACGTTATTGCCGCTGATGTACCAAGCGGTCTTTCTGCTCAAACAGGAACAACATCGGATCCGTCTGTACATGCAGACACAACGGTTACTATGATGGTCCGCAAACCAGGATTACTTACCGAGACAGGGCAAAAAGTCTGCGGGGCACTCGTCGTTGCTTCCATATGCCCACTTGATTCTTTTCAATCCTTTATAGACGAGCATGATCTTCAAAACTAGTGTGCAACAACATTAGTAACTATAGAGGTTATATAAGAGGCTGATCAGTAGTAAACCATGCCAACGATCTGCTGGATTACTATATAATCGCCTGCCAAATGTTCTTGATAGACGGTTATCGACATATGCCTTTAACTATTAGGCAGAGTTGCTCCATTCGACAGTATGCATAGCCCATCAGACACAAAGTTCGTACTATTTAAAGATAAGTAAGATTCCGATTAAGATGAGCATGACGTATGTCATTTTAAGAAACACCTTTTGACTCATACGCTTCTCTATCCAACTACCAAGGAATGTCGCAACAATCAGAAGTGGAATGCAAACGACCACCAAGCTTGCCACATCGCCAGTCATCTCGCCTGCCTGCAATGCGAATAGAGCATAGATTGCATTCAAAACAGTCCACACAAGCGAAAGCGTGACGCGAAATGCTTCCTTATTTTTAATTTTCTGTAATACATAGATAACAAGAAACGCCCCACCCGAAACAAACATGCCCTGCATAAGACCAGCAAGCATGAGCACTATATTCAAAAGCCACTCGGGAAGCGTCACGGTGCGTTTGATAAGAAGATTCTGCAATCCGACAAGAAGAACTACGACACCGAATATTTTAAGCAGAATTGGAAGCGGCAAAATCGTATCAAGCCAAATGCCAACAAACATAAATGTCGTCATGATAATGATAATGCGCAAAAATTCACGCCATGCAACATGCTTCAATCCTGTTAGAGCAATAAGCGCACACGCAAGAAACCCCGTGATATTAACGGTCGCAATTGTCGTCGATAGGCCAACCGTACTTGCACCTACAGGCATAATAAAAATATTACCCGCAAACCCCGTAATACCTTGCATGGTGTATGCGAAAAAAAATACCACCCAAAAAATGTAGCGATCCATATACTCTCAATTATCCCTTTTACAACTGAACGATGCCGAACGCGTTCGAAACCGATATACTCCACGCTTCGGTTTCGCTAGAACATACACTGTAATACGTATACCTATCAGGTAATACAGTAATGCAGCTACTTTCACGCTACAAGGCCTTCACGACCGTGATCGGCTCTCCATACAATGGCCAGATACTTCTTTTTCATAGGAGCAACGTACGGCCTGCCTGTTTCGATCTTGTAACGTATAGACCACAAAACAGGAAACCCCCTTGTATCAGCCGCTATAATACGACATATACCAAAACCGATAGTTTGCCTGCCCTATCAAGAAAGCGTATCTGTCATGGCGCACTATACAATTACGATCGCTGGAGATTCCGCTTTGAATCTCTCCTTTGCCGAATCCATCTCACCAGAGACTTCGACGGCGATCCGTATGGCCGCAGACAATTTGTCTGATGATCCTATTCACGGTGTCACCGAACTCGTACCTACGTTTTGCAGCTTGATGGTCTGTTACAACCCTTTGATCATTTCATATGATGAACTCGTTAAAGCTCTTTCAACCAAACTTCATGACATCGGTTCAATCGATTTGAGTGTTCGACATATTGTGCATATCCCCGTCTGCTATGGAGGAGAATATGGTCCCGACCTTCAAACCGTCGCCGACCATGCCCATATGAGCGCACAAGAAGCAATAGCTATTCATTCGCAGCACGATTATCTAATAGATATGCTGGGCTTTTTGCCTGGGTTTGCGTATCTTGGCGGACTTGACGAACGTCTTGCAACACCACGTCTTGCAACACCACGTACGCGTATCGAAACAGGCAGCGTTGGCATTGGTGGAACGCAAACGGGCATTTACCCACTTCCTTCACCGGGAGGATGGCAGATTATTGGTCGCACACCTTTGCGCCCCTACGATCCTAATCGTAAGAATCCTATTCTGTATCAAGCAGGCGAGTACATCCGCTTTGAGCCTATTTCTCCTGATGAATACAGTGCTATCGAAACGCAAATAGCAGCGAATTCGTATCAGTACCACTTTTCCGTAGAGGAGGACTAATGGGGATCGTCGTTAAAAAACCGGGGGTCGCCACAACCGTGCAAGACCGAGGCCGTGTTGGCTATATGGGAAGCGGTTTTAGCCCGAGTGGCGTTATGGATCGACGTGCGTTTCTTATCGCTAATACGCTTGTCGAGAACGACCTTGATGCGTGCGTTCTCGAATACGCCCTTGTTGGACCAACAGTACGTTTTACGATGCCAACATTTATCGCTTTAACAGGTGGCGATTTCGCCCCCAAACTCGACGGCAAAGAGATCCCTCTGTATACAGCGATTCCCGTTAAACGCGGATCGGTACTAAGCATGGGATCCTCTCGATGCGGCGTCTATGGTTATCTTGCAATCGCCGGAGGAAGCCTTAACGTTAAGCCCATTATGGGTAGCCGTTCTACGAATCTTAAGTGCGAACTTGGTGGATGGAAGGGCAGAACGCTCGAAGCGGGAGATTATATTCCGTTCCAGACTAAAGGCGTCGAATTTATGTCCAACTTAGGTTCTCATCGAATTCCAAACGATCCTATCTATCCCCCTCCTGGCCACGAAGTTACCCTTCGCGTTGTGCCTGGCCCGCAATACGATATGTTCTCGATTGAGGGAAAACATACGTTTTTCAATGACCGCTTTACTACCACGGTAAAATGTGACCGTATGGGATATCGTCTCGATGGACCTCAGATACAAACCGTCCATGGCAGCGACATCATATCGGACGGCATAGCCTTTGGAGCTGTACAAGTTCCCGCACACGGACGTCCCATCATTATGCTTGCCGATCGCCAAACTACGGGAGGCTATGCTAAAATCGGGACCATCGTGAGCGTGGATATACCCAAGCTCGTTCAGAGTCGACCGGGGACTTCCATTCGATTCGCCCCCGTCACCGTGCATGAAGCACAGACTAGTTATCGAGACGAGGCAACCTATCTGCACAATTTGGCGAAGTCGGTACGCAGGCCATGCGCCGACGGCATATCGCCACGACGAACCGCTCGACGGTTGATGCCTATCCTTGAACAGCAAGCCAAGGAATCGCAGCATGAATCACTTTGGATCAATAGCTCTGAAAAGGAACGCGCATGAATACAGATAAAATAGAAACACTTATATCCATCATGGACAAGGCAAAGCTAACAGCCCTCCGCATAGACGATGGCACCGAAAAAATCGAGCTCGAGCGCGCTGCCTCCCCGCTATCAACTGCAACGTTGCCTGATGTTGCAGAACGCGTCGAAGCACTACTTCATGGCAAAGTAGCAGGTCATGAAGCTGCTGCAATCGAAGCAGAAGATTCTGACGATACAACCATTATTCGAAGTCCTATGGTAGGTATGTTCTATATATCACCAAGCCCCGACGAAGATCCTTTTGTCAAAGTAGGGCAAGAAGTGCTGTCAGGACAGACGCTTGCAATCGTTGAAGCAATGAAAATGATGAATGAAATTACATCAAATGTCAGCGGTGTAATTACAGAGGTTCTTGCTGCAAACGGAACACAGGTCGAATATGATCAGCCGCTTTTCCGCATTACTACATCAGCCGACGCGCGCTGAGAATCGGAGCATCGTATGTTCGATAAGATTCTTATAGCGAACCGAGGAGAAATAGCAGTACGTATTGAACGTGCATGCCGAGCTATGGGCATCAAAACGGTTGCAGTTTATTCAACCGCCGATGCGCACGCCCTCCACGTATATCTTGCCGACGAAAGTGTATGCATTGGTCCACCGTCACCACGTGACAGCTATCTTAATATTCCCGCAATCATCCAAGCTGCCAAGGGATGCGGGTGCCAAGCTATTCACCCGGGGTACGGTTTCCTATCCGAGAACAGCACGTTTGCAAAAACATGCCGTGATAATGATCTCGTGTTCATCGGGCCTTCTCCTGAAGTTATCGATCGAATGGGCAATAAAAGTGCAGCTCGTCGAACTATGATGGATGCGGGCGTACCTGTTGTCCCTGGTACACGCAAGGGTATTTACTCCGCCGAAGAAGCACTTAAAGAAGCCCAGAATATCGGCTGGCCCATTATGATCAAAGCCTCCAGCGGAGGCGGCGGCAAGGGCATGCGCGTCTCACACAACGAAGCCGATTTTGTTGAAACATTCTCGATCGCCCAACGTGAAAGCGTTAATGCGTTTGGCGACAATACAATGTATCTGGAACGAGCCGTGCTTAACCCTCGCCATGTCGAAGTGCAGATCATTGCCGACACCCATGGCAACGTTGTCTCATTAGGAGAACGTGATTGTTCAGTTCAACGCAACCATCAAAAAATGATTGAGGAGAGTCCTTCCCCGTTTATTACCGACGATATTCGCGCACATATGACAGCGGATGCCGTACGTGCTGCAGAAGCCGTTGGCTATACCAGTGCAGGCACCATCGAGTTTTTGATGGATCAAAACCGTAATTACTACTTTATGGAAATGAACACGCGTGTACAGGTCGAGCATCCCGTAACCGAAATGGTCACCCGCATCGATATCGTTCGCGAGATGATCCGCATCGCTTCGGGCGAGCCACTAAGTTTTTCGCAAGACGATATCGAAGTACGCGGACATGCCATCGAATGCCGAATCAACGCCGAACAGCCCGAACGCAACTTTATGCCAAGCCCTGGGACCATTGCTCAAATGCATCTTCCTGGAGGCAACGGCATTCGCGTTGATAGCGCTACCTACGACGGTTTTGAAGTATCGCCCTACTACGATTCAATGATCGCTAAGATTATCGTTCGCGCTTCCGATCGAACCGAAGCTATCGCTAAAATGAGCGCAGCGCTTGATGAAATGGTCATCGTCGGCGTGCAAACAAATCTTGATTTCCAGTATTCGATTCTTCAGAACGAAACGTTCCGCGCAGGTAAAGCAGACACAGGCTTTATCGAGAAGTTTCTTAAAGGCGAGGTTTAAACAACAAAGGAAGAGCGCATATGGATACGAACACATATTCAACGGCAACACCAATCGAGATGCGCCATCTAATTAGACAGGGAGCATACGATAAGCCAACAAGCGGTTTATGCCCTGGTTATGCTCAAGCAAATTTGATCGTTCTTCCACGTGAGCAAGCATACGATTTTCTTCTGTTTGCGCAGCGCAATCCAAAACCTTGTCCGTTACTTGAAGTTACCGAAACCGGCAGTCGGGCTACCCATATCATCGCTGATGACTGTGATATCGCGACAGATTTTCCCCGCTACCGCATCTACCGTAACGGTGTTCTCGATGATGAAGTAACCGATGTCCAATCCCTATGGCGCGACGATCTTGTTTCATTCGTTATTGGATGTTCATTTTCGTTTGAATCTGAGCTCATCGAAGCAGGCATCGAAATGCGCCACAACACCATGGGACGCAATGTTTCTATGTATCTGACTAATATTCCCTGTCAATCGGCAGGATCCATGAGCGGTAATATGGTTGTATCGATGCGACCGATTCCTTATGAACAGGTTGTCAAAGCTGTGCAAATATCAGGCGCGATTCCTAAAGTACACGGTGCTCCTGTGCATATCGGCGATCCATCAGTCATTGGAATCAAAGATATCAGCAAACCCGATTTTGGCGATCCCGTTGATATTCATCCAGGTGAAGTTCCTGTTTTCTGGGCCTGTGGCGTAACTCCTCAAGCAGTTATCATGCACTCACGCCCCGCGTTTGCTATCACGCATGCACCAGGGTGTATGCTTATTACTGATACAAAGAATATTGATTTGCGCGGTTAATAAAAGAAGGATTAGTCATCATGCATATAGATTTAAATTGCGATCTCGGCGAAAGCTTTGGCCGTTACACGCTTGGTGGCGATGCGGATATTATTCCACTCATATCAAGCTGCAATATTGCTTGCGGTATGCATGCTGGCGACCCAATTGTTATGCGAAAGACAGTCGAATGGGCAAAACAAGCGGGAATAGCTATTGGTGCTCACCCGGGATATCCCGATCTGCAGGGATTCGGACGCAGATCAATGGATCTATCGCCTGATGAGGTATATAGCTTTGTACTCTATCAAATTGCCGCGCTGAATGGATTTTGCCAAGCTGCGCATACCCATCTCTCTCATGTGAAACCACACGGACAACTCTATAATCGTTGCGCTGTCGACACGGCATGTGCACAGGCATGTGCACAGGCTGTATACGATCTTGATCCTCAACTTATTCTTGTCGGTTTAGCAGGAAGCAAGCTTATCGATGCAGGTCAGCAACGAGGGCTTACGTGTGCTGGCGAATTTTTTGCTGATCGTAATTACACCAGCGCGGGAACGCTCGTTCCACGCCGTGACGATCAGGCTGTCATCACCGATGAGACATACGCAACAAACCGCCTATGCGAAGCAATCCGGACTCATGCAATCAAAGCTCTTACGGGCGAAACGATTCAAATTCAAGCTGACACCATTTGCGTACATGGAGACAATGAACATGCACGCGCATTCGTACGCCGCATTCGCCAAGCGCTCAGTGATGCAGATATCGACATTGCACCCGTATCAGCATCAAAGTAAGGCAACCATAGATTACTTACGTGAATTCGTAACGATTGCGTGTGTCTGCCACATCGTTAATTGGTTACGCTTTTATATCGCATTTGTGCATACTTTGCTGCTTTTATGCGCTGGTATGCGCATAACACCTGGATATCTGATTATTCGTGCGAATAGCGTCATTTCAAGAATGTTAATATTCCCCCATACACACAAGAGATGCGCACAAAGTCGCTTTGCTCTGGTAAAGTAACCCTTAAGCCTGTGACGCAAAGGCTGTCAGCCGATCGTGCATCGTCAGCCACTCAGACGTCATAAGCACCTATTAGTAAAAGCGGCATTCGCCGCATACGTTTTCTCGGTGAGAGAGGAGTTTGAAATGAGCACGCTTGCAAATCGATTAAAAAACATTGGTCCGGGCGCTCTCGTAGCAGCAGCTTTCATTGGTCCTGGTACCGTTACCACATGTACCGTATCTGGAGCCAGCGTTGGCTACACCATGTTATGGGCACTTTTATTTGCGACCTTTGCAACGATTATCTTTCAGGAGATGGCCGCGCGTATCGGAATTAGTACGCAAAAGGGGCTCGGCGAAAATATTCGAGATCGTATCTCAAATAAAACGCTGCGCATCATAGCGATCGCCATTGTGATCATCGCGATTTTCATCGGCAACATCGCGTACGAAACGGGCAATATCACTGGAGGTATTCTGGGCATCCAGGCTATATCCCCCAGTATCCCGATGGCTGCAATCGTGATCATTGTCGGATTACTCGCTGCCTTACTGCTGTTCATTGGCAAATACGATGTAATCGAAAAAGTCCTGACTGCTATCGTCGTATTCATGGGTGTCGTTTTTCTTGCAACGGCTATTGCATCAAACCCAGACTGGATGGCAGTTTTAGCTGGTTTATTTACGCCACAATTGCCTTCAAATAGTTCAACGGGGCTTATGACTGCGATTGGTCTTGTTGGTACAACGATTGTTCCTTACAACCTTTTCCTCCATGCCAGCAGTGCAGCAGAGCGCTGGAAAGATCCTGAGCAGATTGGCGATGCACGATTTGACGCTATTCTCTCGATCTCCCTTGGCGGAGTTATTAGTATGGCAATTCTTATTTGTGCAGCAGCCAACCTGAATCCTTTATGGACATCTTGGGATGTCAATGGAACAACGGTTTCGGGTATCATCACCGCATCAGGCGAGCAAGTTGCAAGCGCTAAAATCAATGGCCAGGTAATGGCGGTTGCTCTTCAGCCACTCCTAGGTGATTGGTCAACATGGATGATTGGTCTGGGACTACTCGCTGCAGGCTTTACTTCTGCCATTACCGCTCCGCTTGCTGCAGCATATGCCGTTAATGGCGTTCTTGGTCTTAAAAAAGGACTCAAGGACAATGCATTCAAGGCAATCTGGGCAGTCGTTTTGGTGCTTGGTTGCATCATGGCTATTATGCTAGGCAAAAGCCCTACACAACTTATTTTGGTTGCTCAGGCTGCAAATGCCATTCTCTTACCAGTCATGGCTTTCTTCGTAATGTATTGTGCTAACGGCAAAGATCTTAAGAACCTTAAGAACCATACGTTCTCGAATATTTGCGGCGTTGTGATTATCGTCATTACTCTATTTATTTGTTACCGCAACATGACGAATTTTATAACGCAACTTATGCAGCTCCTTTCGTAGAAGCTGTTTGTGCAAAAGATACGTACAGTTGGATGTTGTCCGAGCAATGGGCGACGATAAATATCGTTACTTGTGCACAGCACTATTAAAGAAAGAAACCGTGTAGCCTCATTAAAAGGTTGCACGGTTTCTTTTTATCTGCAGACCCTGCGCTCATAG
This sequence comes from Eggerthellaceae bacterium UBA5808, assembly GCA_002417975.1. Taxonomy (GTDB): domain Bacteria; phylum Actinomycetota; class Coriobacteriia; order Coriobacteriales; family Eggerthellaceae; genus UBA5808. The sequence goes on along the minus strand of DIDE01000089.1, from coordinate 12,103 downwards.
ACCTCGTCGAACACCATGGTTCTTTTTGCGAAAGGTTTACCACCAAAGCTGAAGACATGACACTCCTAAACCTCATAGAGTACCTTACCAATGAACGCATTGTCATAACCAGTTAACGATCCTATTTCTTCTTTGAATCCACGCGAGCACGTCAACGATTTAAGAAATTCAATGATACGCTGTGTCCGTGGCTCCCGAGTAAGAACAAGATCAAGCTGCTCTTCTTGACGCGGTAAAAAATCAAGTCCACTTATCTGATGGAATACACGCTCTCCGCCGATCCCAACATCCGCCCCACCACGAGCAACAAATACCGCAAGCGATAGCTCTGACGGACATTCACGCTGATATCCCTTAGGATGGTTAAAGCTTTCTTCCATAAGTAGTAGTTTCTCATCAAGCAGCACACGTGATCCCGACCCGCATTCACGATTAACCATCGTTATGTCATCGCGAAGAAAGTCCGACCAATCATGGATGTTCTTGGGATTATGCTGGCGGACAAGCAGCCCCTGTCTTCTCGTGACAATTCTGACCACGGTCAGAGGCTTCCCTGGCACCATGCGCTGAATATAAGGAATATTGTACGAATCCGTTTTATGATCGTACAGATTAACAAGCGCAGCTTCGGCACGTCCTTCATACAGATCGATCAATGCATGATAGCTATTTTCGTATACACGCTGAATAAGCATGCCCGATCCGCCCAGATAGTTAGCAAGAACGTCGGCCACAAGATCGTTCCCTGCAATACGAAACGCGTTGGATACCTTTTCACGCTTTAACCCTGGCGTTTGAGAAGGCACTGATGCCACTCTACGTTTGCCCTCTGGCGATGCGCTCTTTCCACCATGGTGAGCAGAGCTGATATATGTCTGGACATCATCCATGGTAAACCGCAACTTTCGCCCAACATTGTAAGAAGTGAGCGTCCCCCCTTTTACCAAGTTGTAAACCGTGTTTTTGCTCACCTGCAATATCTGAGCAACCTCTTCTGCATTCAATGCATTACCATCATGAATCATATCTTCTAACCCTTTCAAAACACCGCACAGCTACGTACGCGAAAATCGGTCTGTCATTATCTCTAACGTTTGATGCCACCCTTAACATATGATTTGCCTGTATGAAACTTTTCGAAATGGAACGAAAGTCTTTGCAATTCAACGTTATTGTCATCTCTACACTCGGATGAATGCACAAACCAATTTTATTTATATAATATATGTATGGTTTCCTACCCTATGCGCACAACATCCACGCACGCTCATCAGCTACAGAAAGAGAACATGATCATGGATATTGCCATTCAGAACCAAATACACGGCGTAATTGCAAACATTACAGAAAGTTCGATTGTCGGCATAGTATGCATTGATCTAAAAGGTAATTCACTTCAGTCAATGCTGAGTATGCAATCAATTAACCAACTGAATCTTAAGGAGAACATACCCATTACTGCCTACATTCCACCAGCAACTATTATCTTTAGTACAACTGTACAAAGCGCAAAAGCTGTTGCTGTTACAAACCGTCTTAGAGGCAAGATCAGCGCGATTCACCAGGGAGCGCTTTATGGTCTTGTTTCGATCGATCTTATCGACGGAACTACGCTTACTGGCTCTATGACCAACGCTACAATTCGTCAAACGAATCTGACCATCGGACAGGAAATCTATGCACTTATCAAAGCCGACGATGTCATTTTATCTACATGCCCTTAATTGATGACTATTCTCAGCCTATGGAATCCCCCGATTCCATATACTTCGTGCGACCTTATAACAACATCTAAGCTGTCTAACCTATGGAACCCCCCGATTCCACAATGTATTGATCCCTTATTGGAAGTTAGCTTCTACCGACGTTCACGTGTAAGCGGAGCTTCTTCGGACTTTTCCGAGTCAAGAGAAAGGACAAAAGGAATACGTTGCTCACGGACAACGGCATTAAGATATATGTTGACCGCTGTCGAAAGGCTCATTCCAAGTCGTGAGAACACCTCATTTGCCTGATCCTTTAATCGAGCGTTAATACGAATATTTGTGGGTACTGTTTCGTTCATATACAATCACCATTCCTTTCATAACAATGTACGTACATCCACATCAGTCGCTATATACACATGCTGCAAATGAGATGACCCATTTACAGCATGTTGTACACAATATGTTCCTGCCTTCGTTCGAGCGTTTTAAGCGTGAGATACTTCTTAAGTGGCTCAATGGCAACATTACTGCAATCCTGTTTGTAGACCAGACAAACAGGGATCGAAAGTGTCGTAATCGAATCAACCTCAAGAAATACCGCATGACGATAATAGTCACTAACAATAGGCTCATCGGAAACGAAAACCGCGCCATCACCCGATTCGACAAACGTACGATAGGCATCGGGCTCTGGCGGAAGATTAACAAATTTTGGTTCGCACTTTTCGATCTCGCAAAGCTCACTAAAGCGTTTGTAGAAGAACCCCAGATCAGAAAAGGAAGCGATGTTCACACCGTCGAGATCAGCAAGACGTACTACGCGATGATTTGCAAGAGGATGCGTAAGCCCAAGTGCAAGTCGAATGTGCGTCTCATACAACTTGCATGAAGTTATCTTTGGCCGATGAACGCGACCAATATTGACAACAACATCAAGCAAGTCATCTTCGAGCGCAACTAAACAAGAATTACCTGTATTGGAAAACACTTTGAGTTCAATATCAGGATGCTCGACTTTGAACTCCTCGAGTTCAGCTTCGCCAAGACCGATGCCTCGATACATCGCCGTAGCAAGACCAACACGAAGCTGCCCTGATGACTCATCGTGTGTTCGATATTGCACTGCAATCGTGTGCAGATCAGCAACAGAGTCCAACACGTCCATGACTTTTTCGTAAAAAACTCTACTGAATTCAGTTTGTTTAAGTTGCTTTCCACTACGGATAAACAGTGGAACCTGAATTTCCTCTTCGAGATCCGAGACAGCACGTGACACCGCTTGCGCAGTCACATTGACCGATGCAGCAGCTGCAGTAAAACTTTCGTTTTCAACTGCGGCAACATAATATGCCAAGTGCGTTAGGTTCACGATTCTCCGTCCGATGGTTGTCCGCAAACGCGGATTCCAATTTCAACTGTGTGACGATGCAAGAGATCATGTAAAAGAACTTATACGTTCACGCTTTACGGCAAAGCTGTATGACTATTCGTAATTCCTCTCTACATTCTCTTTCTATTTGATACATCGTCGATATCAATATACGGCATCTATGAAACTATTTAGTTCAAACTTTTTTTGCGTCATGTAAAGTTTTTTGAAGATCATTCATTTCGCTCCCCATGAAGTTACGTTATGGATACAAATATGATCAATTCATACGTATATGTATCCAATGCGTTACTGTTGTTATAGTGATTTTTTGTGCGCTTTACAGCTGTATTTTCATCTATTCTCCATATTATCTAGTTTCAGCATCGTTTCGTCACTTTTCGTAACATAAAGTTAATTAGGCAGCGCATGTTCGTAGACATACTATGCTTTCAAACAATCGTCATACATACTTCTATGCATGTCAGATAGCGTACGCATTACACGCACGTAGGCGCATATCATCCGATATGCGCCTACGAGTTTTTACCTATTCAATTCAATCATATAAGGTTTATCACCAAGAAGTTACATCGCCTGACTGATCGAGCGACACTGGCTCACTTAGATAGTGCGATTGTGCCTTGATATGCACCTTTATAAAATCGGAAACACGCGCACCTATTTCTCGAATATCGTAATAAGATTGTCGACTATAAGAATGAAGATCGCTTGCTACGCCTTCCGCGTCCATCCCTTGCCCACATGCATCATAAATTGCACGATAGAGATGATAAGTCTGTGTAACAATAAGCGGATGCTCGGCACCAAAAACCTTCGCGGCGCGATACATTGAATCATAGGTGCATAAACCCGCATGGTCGCAAAATATATCCTCGCTCGGAACGCCTTGCTCGACGGCATATGCCTTCATGTTCGTCACTTCGTCGTAGCTCGTATCGCTCTTATCGTCCCCACTCATAATTATTTTAGGAGCAGCACCAGCACGATAGAGGTCAATGGCTGTATCAAGTCTATCCTGGAGGATTCCCGAAGGGGATCCATCTGGATAAACCGACGCTCCAAGTACAATAATGCAATCATGCTGCTGCTCTTGAGCATCCGATGCGCTTACTATACGTTTATGCGACCCGATACATTCAATAGCATTTGGCACCGCAATGGTGATAAGCGCGAGCACGACGAAGCAGAGCACAGCGATACCAATACCTTTCATAATATGTTTGCCAGCAACCATACGTATACTTACACCGTTGCGTTACCGAGCCACTACATTTACAAGTCGTCCAGCAATAACGATGACCTTACAAACGTTTTTGTCCTNNTCAAAGGTTGGCCATGCTGTTGTATGAATCGACCCTGTATGGCCAAGAACCGTGTTCCACAGTTCGTCCGCCCAATGAGGAGCAAAAGGCGCCATCATTTTAACAAGTGTATCGGCTACATCCTTATCGAGGCATGCAAGCTTGCTATCTGCCGTACGCGTCGAGGCCGACGCGAGATGGAGATATGAACCCGCAGCATTCGACAATTCCATAATCGCTGCAATAGCCGTATTAAAATTGTTGCGATCGATATCTTCTGTCACCTTTTTGACCGTACGATGACGCGTACGATTCAACTCCTGTGCGCTCTCCTGAATGGCCTTCTTGTCCCCAGGCTGCAGACACAGCGTCTGATCCTCCGCCTGAGCGGTAAGATCGTATATCTGGCGCCAAAGACGATTCAGGAAACGATAGATTCCCGCAAGTCCTTCTTCGTCCCATTGGAGGTCTTTGTCTGGCGGAGCCATAAACAGGATATATACGCGTACGGCATCGGCGCCGTATTCGGCAATCATGTCTTCGGGAGCTATAACATTTCCCTTGCTCTTTGACATTGTCTCGCCGTTTTCGTCTTTGACCATTCCTTGGCACAAAAGGTTCTTGAACGGCTCATCAAAATCGATGAGACCCATATCCTTAAATACCTTGGTAAAGAAACGACTGTAGAGCAAATGAAGAATTGCATGCTCAATGCCGCCCACATACTGATCGACAGGCATCCAGCGATTGGCTTTATCTGACGCAAACGGTGCGGACTGATTATGAGGATCGGTATAGCGCAAATAGTACCAGCTCGAGCACGTAAACGTGTCCATCGTATCGGTTTCACGATGTGCAGGACCGCCACACACAGGGCATGTGCACTCAACAAAATCCTTATCCTGTGCAAGCGTCTCGCCCGCTGCAAGATCGATATCATCGGGCAGACGAACAGGAAGATCTTCTTCTGGAACAGGAACCGCACCGCATTTATCACAATAGATAACTGGAATCGGATTGCCCCAATAACGTTGTCTGCTGATCAGCCAATCACGCAGGCGGAAATTAACCGTTTTGCGTCCTTTGCCCGCAGCTTCGAGATCACCGATGATTGCATCGGCTGCTGGACTGTGTTTGCCACCTTGGAGCCCCGTATATTTGCCCGATTGGACAAGCATACCTTCGGCTTCATAGGCGTGGTCCCACGATACCGTTGTCTGTACGCGCTCCTGCTGATCTTTGAGGCTGTCATACAGCGGATCATCCTTAGAAAGAATGATCGGAATAATAGGGAGATCGTACGTACGAGCAAAATCAAAATCTCGTTGATCGCCGCACGGCACAGCCATAACCGCACCAGTGCCGTAATCAGATACGACATAGTCCGCAACCCACACTGGAACCTTTTCGTTATTAACGGGGTTAATCATATAGCGTCCCGTAAATGCACCGTGCTTTTCACGATCTCCCTGCGCACGCTCGATCGCACTTATTTTTTCGGAACTCGTAATAAGATCCTGCACGGACTGTTCATAGGGGCTTCCCTTAACAAGATCCATCAGCCCTGGATATTCAGGTGAAAGCAAAAAGAAACTGCAGCCAAAAAGTGTATCCGGACGTGTCGTGAAAACGGTAATAACGTCTTTTTCTGACGGATTCTCTGGCGCATTCCCCTCATGATCGCACAAGATGAAATCAACTTCAGCGCCTTCGCTGCGGCCGATCCAATTAGCCTGCATCTGCTTAACACGGTCCGGCCATCCATCAAGCGTATCGAGACCATCAAGAAGCTTTTGCGCATAATCAGTAATTTTGAAATACCACTGCGTCAGATCGCGCTTTTCAACCGCGCCATGACAGCGCCAGCAGCGACCCTCAGTTACCTGTTCGTTCGCAAGAACTGTCTTGCAGTTAGGGCACCAATTTACGGGAGAATTTCGACGCTCAACAAGCCCGCGCTTCCAAAGTTGTAAGAAGATCCATTGGCCCCAACGATAATAATCAGGGTCGCACGCAATGACACTGCGATCCCAGTCGTACGAAAGTCCCATACGTTTGAACGAAGCCTTTTGCGTTGCGATATTACCATACGTCCATTTTGCAGGATGACTATGATGCTTAATGGCAGCATTTTCTGCAGGAAGACCAAACGCATCCCATCCCATTGGATGTAAGACGTCATACCCGCGCATCGTTGAATAGCGTGCGATTACATCGCCAATACTATAATTACGTACATGACCCATGTGGATATCGCCCGATGGATACGGAAACATTTCGAGTACGTATTTTTTCGGTTTCGATTCGTCCTCATGGACGGAATAAAGGTGCTGGTCGGCCCATTGTTTTTGGAGCCGCGGCTCAATCTCGTGCGGGTTGTATTCTTTCATACCATTCCTTTTCATACCGATACTCTTCTTCATTATAGTAAAGTACGGCGTTTGGAACGCCGACGATTAACGAGCCTTCACTAACTCTCTTACAACACGGTACATCTGCTGATGACACGCATGCTAAAAATCACTTGCTGCAGATGCCTTTTCGACATAATTACGCTGTTAAAGGCACGCTTGCCAATACGCTTTTGGCAAAAACGCTTCGTAAAAGCCAGATATTGAGAGCGCCTATTAAAGACAGACTTAATAGGCTATGAATGAACATGTACCTCTTAGACCATGCGTTTATTTCCAAACGTTCGATCATCTAAGATGGCGATAAGCATATAATACATGCCGTACACTACACAAAATGAAAGTTGGCATTATGCAGATCTCATCGAAAGGACGCTATGCACTTCGGTTTCTTCTCGACCTCTGTCAGCATCAAGGAGACGGGTGCGTTCCTCTTAAAGCAATTGCTGAACGGCAAGATATCTCCAAGAAGTATCTCGAACACGTTATCGCACTTTTAACACCCACAGGGATGCTTAAAGTCACACGCGGCTATCAAGGCGGCTATAGGCTCAATAAGAAGCCCGCCGATATCACCGTAGCTGACGTTCTACGCATTACTGAAGGGACACTTGCCCCTGTTCCCTGTCTAGACGATTCAACTACCCCTTGTGCACGACAAGAAGATTGCATGACGCGAGGCGTCTGGGAAGGCCTCGAACACGTTATTACCGATTATCTTGAAGGCATAACCTTACAGGATATTCTTGATACCTATGGTCCAGGCATCGAATATTTCATCTAGTATTCCACCGTGCATTGGTCCCAATCAAAGCACGCAAAAACGTATCAGTCAGAATCCTCTACGCAATGATCCCAGCTTGAACATACAAGATTGTGCCAGCCAGGCTTCCTTGGTTATCAGCAGATGTAAAGACTTTACTTCTGCTACGAGAATGCATTAGACAGCACCCTTTCACAATGGTTCCAGGCAATAACTTTCTCATGCGCGACTGCCATCCCCTATATTGCCTGGCAACTTCCACTGAAAGATGACGCGTTTAAAATTACTATGGATTTCCCTATGATACCTAACAAATCGTGTCCCCTTATGGCACCAGCATCATCGCAGAGAATCGATGCATCCTATGTTGTCTAACTACTCCTAGCCCTTATCGCGCTACAAGCCTCGTTACGCTACAACACTATTTGTTCTTGTCACTTGCCAAATTTAGACCATCTTATTGGTCTTCTTCCACCTTTTCCCGCCTTCTTCTATAGTTCATGTCATTTTGTTTCACCAGTTCAGTAATAAAGTTTTTCCATTTTTAAAAATTGTTCTTGACGCCTATCATTATCCAGCGTAATCTAAGCCTATCAACTTAGTAGACTTAGTAGTCTTAAACAGAAGGAGCTCACCATGAACATTCAAGAAAGTATCACCGACCTTATTGGAAACACCCCCCTGCTCGATGTCACAAGCGCATTTGGAACAGAGGGTCACATCGTTGGCAAGCTTGAGTATTTCAATCCAGCAGGATCAATTAAAGATCGCATCGCTGTCGCAATGATCGACGATGCAGAAAAGCATGGTCAGCTCAAGCCTGGATACACCATCGTTGAGCCAACAAGCGGCAATACAGGCATTGCGTTAGCCGCAGTCGCAGCAGCACGTGGTTATCACATTATTCTTACAATGCCTGAGACAATGAGTATCGAGCGACGCAAGCTTCAAGCTGGATACGGCGCAGAGCTCGTTCTTACCGATGGAGCAGCCGGCATGAAGGGCGCAATCGCCAAGGCAAAGGAAATTACTGAGAAAACCCCTCATTCCTTTATGCCTTCTCAGTTTACCAATCCAGCCAACCCTGCAATTCATGAAGCAACCACTGGTCCAGAGATTTGGCGCGACACTGACGGTACAGTCGATTTCCTCATTGCTGGCGTTGGCACAGGTGGAACGCTTACAGGCACTGGTCGTTTCTTGAAGTCAAAGAATCCCAACCTTAAAGTCATTGCAGTTGAACCCGAGAGCTCCCCTGTACTTTCACAGGGTCATGGTGGCTCGCATAAAATCCAAGGTATCGGCGCAGGGTTTGTTCCCGAGACGCTTGATCAGCAGGTATACGATGAGATCATTCCTGTATCAAATGACGATGCATTTGCTCGCGGGAAACTCGTCGCTAAAAAACTCGGTCTGCTCGTTGGCATCTCCTCAGGAGCGGCGCTTCATGCCGCAAGCGTAATCGCTAGCCGCCCAGAAAATGCAGGCAAAACAATTGTCGCTATTCTGCCCGATACCGGTGAGCGTTATCTGTCCACCGCCCTTTTCGATTAGTTGATACGTCTGATTANNATACGTCTGATTAGTTGATACGCTTGGCTAATCAATACATCTGATTAGTTGATACGTCTGATTAATTGATACGTTTAAGGACTGCGAATAGAACCCATGAAACCCGTTACGCAACAATAGGCGTAGCGGGTTTTCGCTGCCATCGCAAAGAGATTTCGATTATGGAAATATCATTCCAAAAGTACACAGCTGAATAGCAGATAAGACGTTTTAAAAATGACGCAGCACGATCATGCAACGGTATTCTCATCATCAGTAGTGAATGTACTACTTACATAACGGGCGTAGTACAAACATGACGGAATGTCGTCACGCTGGCAAGCAAGTGCCGAAACGCGAGATTTTTTCACCCACATGGTATCGGACATTTTTTGAATCCTATAAATCGCTCCTCTCATCAGGCACTATGGAGTCATTTTACCTTTATGCTGCATTCACAAAACACGAATCGGCTTCTATTTGCCAGCACTTCATTCAAGACCGATACATTTAGGTTACTCATACGTCTCAATAGCACATTTAGTCACCTACTCAGCATTCAATAGTGCAATTAAATAACGCATAGTGTGCGAAATCGGAAGGTCCCGGGGTCTTTCTCATCGCTACTGCGGCCAAAGGCGATGCAGCAGAAACGCACAGGATGCACGAGCAGCATATTTAGAAGTGGTCTTCGCTCGGGTTGCATCCAATGTTGGCGTATAGCAACGTATAGGCTACACATGCGAAGCATATACAGATCTTCTTTCGCTCTGCTATAATCGGCACCAATCAAATAGACGGGGAGCTTGTATGTATGCAGGCTGAGAGGGAGTTCACGCTCCGACCCGAAACACCTGATATGGATAATGCCAACGAAGGGATACGCAATGATAACGCAAATCGATGCTGCACGCGCAGGAAATATCACCGAGCAGATGCGCACGGTAGCTGCAAATGAATTCCGTGACGCCGAGTTCATACGCGAAGGAGTAGCAGCTGGTCGCATCGCCATTCCAGCAAATCCTGTACATACTTCGCTCGCTCCTCAAGGATTCGGATCGGGGCTGCGCACTAAGGTCAACGTAAACCTTGGAATTTCGGGCGACATTCACAACGCACCTGAAGAATGGAAAAAGGTCGAAATCGCCGAGAAATACGGCGCCGACGCTATCATGGATCTTTCTAATTCCGGCAAAACCCGTCTCTTCCGTCGCCAGCTTATTGAACGCTGCCCACTCGCGATCGGTACGGTCCCCATGTACGATGCCATCGGCTATCTTGATAAGCCCCTGGTCGAACTCACTGCCGACGATCTACTGGGAGTTGTCCGCGCGCATGCAGAAGATGGCGTGGACTTCATGACCATTCACGCAGGATTCAATCGGCGCGTTCTAGATACGTTTCTCGAGACTAAACGGTTAACTAATATCGTAAGCCGTGGTGGATCACTTCTCTTTGCCTGGATGATGAAGACTGGTAACGAAAATCCTTTCTACGAGCACTTCGACGAACTGCTCGAGATTCTCCATGAGCACGACGTAACCATCTCGCTCGGTGATGCCATGCGCGGTGGATCCACCTATGATTCGACCGATGCTTCTGAGACGGCTGAGCTGGTCGAGCTCGGTAAACTTACTACACGCGCATGGGATGCTGGCGTTCAAGTAGTCGTCGAAGGACCTGGGCATATGGCACTCGACGAAGTTGCAGCCAATATGAAACTTCAGAAACGTCTATGTCACAACGCACCATTTTATGTTCTAGGACCACTGGTAACCGACATTGGCATGGGCTATGACCACATCACCGCTGCCATCGGAGGAGCCGTTGCGGCAGCTTCGGGTGCTGATTGGCTGTGTTACGTCACACCAGCCGAGCACCTCAAGCTTCCTGATGCCAATGATGTGCGTGAGGGAATCATTGCCACACGTATCGCAGCTCATGCAGCCGACATTGCCAAGAATATCCCCCATGCCCGCGATGTCGACAACAAAATGAGTGACGCAAGACGACGGGTCTCATGGGATGAAATGTTTGATTGTGCGCTTGATGGCGATCGAGCAAAGGAGATTCTCGCTCAAGCTCCTCCCGAGGCCGATGGCACCTGCACAATGTGTGGCAAGATGTGCGCAGCACGCACCGTCAATCGCGTAATGGAAGGCCTCACCGTAGATTTGGGAGAAGAGGATTTAAAATCATCCGAGGAAACCCCATTTTAACTGACCTGTCTCAACGTACGTCCTTCACGGAACGGCGTGGTAGCGGTTTACGCAAAATCTGTCATAAGACTATGGCAAAAGATAACTACAGAGATAAATTTCTACCTAAATTTGAAAATGAAAACGGATTCTTCCGCGTGATATTTCTTCCGCGTGACATTGTGGGACATGAATTACGTCACTAGAAAAATTAGGAAAATTAAAAAGGGTGCCTCACCTGTGATTACGTGAGACACCCTGTACATTCAATGGTGGTCGGAGGGGGATTTGAACCCTCGACACAGGGATTTTCAGTCCCCTGCTCTACCGACTGAGCTATCCGACCATTGGTAAACAATGCGATTCGCTTTTGCAAACGCGAATTGTTATTTTACCTATCAAACTATTGCAGGTCAAGCACTATCTCGCCATTTGTTAGTAACTTTTACAACACGCTCAATAAAATTGGCTCCAAACCTCAACCCGGCAGATAACTCTCAGCCTCGAGCACACGCCATTTTAGTAGTCCCCCAAATCCTCGTCTTTGACCTTGCCACGGAATGTACGATAAACCAGTACGTGATAAATCAAGACAAGTGGCAATCCGATAGCAGTGATAACCGTCATGCAGGTAAGCGCAAGTTCACTTGACGCAGCACTCATGATGCTGATCGACAGACCAAGGTCAGGACAAGGAACGATTAACGGATACAAACTCGCTGCAGTAAGTCCAACAAGGCCAACGCATATTACTGACGATGCAATGAACGAAGCAAA
>DIDE01000093.1:7941-8144 GCA_002417975.1 Eggerthellaceae bacterium UBA5808 | reverse complement strand
TGACCAGTGCGCAAAGGGCTGATTAATCTATGGGCGGTTCCATTGAGCGATGGATATTACGCATTATTCAAACATTGCGCTCCCGTAAGGGGGCGCTTTGTTTATTATGAGTATAGATTGTAGAGCGAGCGCCCCATGGGCTACGGTCGCGCATGTGGATATGATCGAGAGAAAGGTTGTCATGCCTAAGCATCAGAAACAGG
>DIDE01000093.1:0-7871 GCA_002417975.1 Eggerthellaceae bacterium UBA5808 | reverse complement strand
GACCAGACAACGAGGCTAAGCGATATGACAGTCGATTGGGATTACTTGCGTTCGATCAACCCCGATGTTGTTGCTTGGGTGTATATGCCGGGGACAAACATTAACTATCCTGTGGTACAGGGAAACGATAACGATGAATACTTGCACAAGGACTTTGGCGGTGCCGAAGGTCTTTCTGCTCGTTCGGGAACGATTTTCCTAGATGAGAACAACGATCCAACGTTTGCGGATGCCAATAATGTTCTGTATGGCCACCATATGAATGATGGTTCGATGTTTGCATCGCTTTCGACGCAGCTAGCCGACAATGATGAGTTTAACGCTCATCGTTCGATTTACGTATTGACGCCGACTATGAACTATTCATGCTCGACGTTTGCACTCGTTCTTACAACGGGCGACGATATGATTGTACGCGAGGAATTTCAGAATCCTGAGGATATGAAAGCCTACGCGCAAGATAAGATTGATCGCAGTGCTACTCAACCGTCGGAGGGTACTCCATCGCTTGATACACTGAGCAAAATGTTCACGTTTTCGACGTGTGACTATACACAATATAATGGTCGAGCGGTTCTCTTTTCGAGTGTAGTGGATCGTGCGGTTCCTAATGGAGCCAATACTGGATCGACCATCAATCCCGACGACCAAGCGGTTGTCGATCAGGCCGTCAAGGAGGCTGCATGAGCACGAGTATGATACCCGGTGAGCGACCGGATCGCCCAGAGGAAGCGTGCGCGGTATTTGGCGTTTACGCTCCTGGTGAGGATGTTGCCCGTCTGACGTGTTTTGGACTTCAGGCTCTCCAACATCGCGGTCAGGAAAGTGCGGGTATTGCGGTAGGCGATGGTGAGACCATCGTTGTCCATAAAGATCTTGGTCTGGTCACGCAAGTCTTTAATGAAGCTGCTCTTGCAGCGCTGACGGGGCATGTTGCAGTAGGCCATACGCGCTATTCAACAAGCGGAGGATCTGCTTCGTGGGAGGCTGCACAGCCTCATATTTCTGCTATTGACGACGTATTGATTGCCCTTGCTCATAATGGCACGTTGGTAAATATTGCGTCAATTCGAGCAAAGCTGATTGATGACGGCGTGCAACTTCGTTCGTCTACTGATAGCGAAGTCGCCGCAAAGGTTATTGGGGTGGCAACGCAGCGTACGCATCATCTGCGTGAAGGCATCAAGGATATGATGACGACGTTGCAGGGCGCCTATGCAATGGTTCTCGCAAGCCCTGATTCGCTGTATGCATTCCGCGACCCCAATGGCATTCGCCCGCTATGCATTGGCACATTGCCATCGGGTGGCTGGGTTGTGTCAAGCGAGACATGCGGCCTAGATATTGTTGGTGCGACGTATCTGCGCGATGTGCGACCAGGCGAAATAGTTCGTTTTTCCGAGAGTGGTCTCGATAGCGTACAGGCAGTAGCTCCTGCACGTCGTGCCTCCTGCATTTTTGAATATGTGTATTTTGCTCGCCCCGATAGCGTACTGGATGGGCAAAGCGTCTATCAGGCACGACGCAACATGGGACGTATTCTTGCTCAAGAAGCTCCTGTCGCTGCCGATCTGGTGCTTGGTGTTCCCGATTCAGGGATTCCTGCTGCACTTGGATATGCGGCTCAGAGTGGCATAACGTATGCTGATGGCATTGTTAAGAATCGCTACGTTGGTCGTACCTTCATTGAGCCTACGCAGACGATGCGACAGATGGGCATTAAAATTAAGCTCAATCCGCTTCCATCGGTCATCGAAGGTAAGCGTCTGATCGTCATTGACGATAGTATTGTTCGAGGAAACACCTCTAAAAAACTTGTCGCAATGCTCAGACAAGCGGGCGCAAAAGAAGTACATTTGCGCATTGTATCTCCCGAGGTCAAATGGCCGTGCTTCTATGGCATTGACACCGACACACAAGATCAACTCATAGCAGCGAATATGGATAACGAGCAGATGTGCGCGTATATTGGTGCCGATTCGCTTGCATTCATTACTATACAGGGGTTGCATGACGCAGTTCATGCCGACCATCCTGGTTTCTGCGATGCCTGCTTCTCTGGGTCGTACGCTGTCGATATTCCTCTTGCGCAGCAACGTAGGAGTTTCATACAGAAAGACTCAGATGCTTCTGAGTCTGATGACGGATCAAGCGAATAGGGGAGTTGACGCAATGACAGAACGTATTACGGTCAGTGCTGCATCAGAAAACGATGCTCCGACGATGCCGAGCTGGGTCGCAGAAGATACTGTGACGTATGCCCAGGCGGGCGTAGACACCGCCGAAGGCGCTCGTGCTGTTTCGGCAATTAAAGATGCCGTTCATTCGACATATCGCGACGAAGTCATAGGAGACATTGGTGGCTTTGGAGGACTCTTCTCGATTGCTGCTGCTAAGGACATGGAAGATCCTATTCTTGTGTCTGGAACTGATGGCGTTGGCACAAAACTGCAGGTTGCGCGTCTTGCGGATAAGCATGACACGATTGGAATCGACCTTGTTGCAATGTGCGCAAACGATATTCTTGCAACGGGTGCGGAACCACTCTTTTTCTTGGACTATATTGCAGTTGGTAAGTTGCGTAGCGAAGCGGTATCCCAGGTTGTTGCTGGCGTTGCTGACGGTTGTCGTCAGGCTGGATGTGCTCTTGTCGGTGGCGAGATGGCAGAACATCCAGGAGTTATGGATCCTCACGATTACGATGTGAGTGGGTTCTGCGTTGGATTGGTTGATCGTGCTCATATGCTCGGCTCGGATCAGGTTAAAAAAGGCGATGTTTTACTAGGTCTTGCCTCGAGTGGACTTCATTCAAACGGGTATTCGCTTGCTCGCAAGGTATGCGTCGAGGGCCGTACGCATTATGAGGTGCGCCTTCCTCGTCCAGAGCTTGATGGACAAAGTGTCCAGGATGCATTGTTGGTGCCAACGCGCATTTACGTTAAGGCAGTGCGGGACGCTATGCACAGCTGCCCTGGTGTGATTCACTCGCTTGCTCATATTACCGGCGGCGGTATTACCGAGAACCTGAATCGTTCATTACCGGATGATCTTAATGCGTGTGTCGAAGTTGGTTCATGGTCAATGCCTCCGATCATCCCGTATGTTTGTCGTGCGGCTCACCTAAGCGATACCGAAGCGCTTAAGACGTTCAATATGGGCTTAGGCATGATCCTGATTGTTGATCCAAAGCATGCTGACGATGTCATTGCGTCGCTCGAAGCGTCGGGAGAGCAGGTCACGCGTGTGGGAAGCATTGTTGAAGGATCGGGAGAGGTAACCTACGATTTTGCATCGCCGCTGCTTCCGCCAGCTGTGGCGGCAGCACCTGCGCAGCCCGAAACACCTCCTGCGCCCGAAGATCGCAATAAAGAGCGTGACGTTTTTTATGAAGAAGATGCCGATGCAGAAGAGGACGATCAGTAATGACTGACTCTGA
Organism: Eggerthellaceae bacterium UBA5808; assembly: GCA_002417975.1. Taxonomy (GTDB): domain Bacteria; phylum Actinomycetota; class Coriobacteriia; order Coriobacteriales; family Eggerthellaceae; genus UBA5808. The sequence continues at coordinate 4,435 of DIDE01000093.1, read as the reverse complement.
CGATATGCTGCGTATCGCTGTTCTGATCAGCGGTAATGGAACGAATTTGCAAGCTATGATTGACGCAATAGATGATGGGCGTCTTCATGCGCGTATCGTTGAGGTTATCTCATCGCGTCCTGATGCGTATGGGCTCAAACGTGCGGCTAAGGCTCACATTCCAACGTGTTCACTTAATCGCGATGTATATGCCGATGCTGAGGTCGCCGATGAGGTGCTAGCAACCGAGCTCCGCCACTCTGGAGCTGATTATGTTGCAATGGCAGGCTACATGCGCATGCTTGGTCCAGGGGTATTGGGAACGTTTCCTGATAGGATTATCAATCTTCATCCAGCGTTGTTGCCTTCATTTAAGGGTGCTCATGCAATTGCTGATGCATTTGCGGCAGGTGTAAAGGTAACTGGCGTAACAGTACATTTTGCGAATGCAGAATATGACAAGGGGCCGATCATCGCGCAACGAGCAGTTCCTGTACGCGAAGACGACACGGTCGATTCGCTTGAGACTCGTATTCATGCGGTTGAACATATTCTGTATCCTGAAGTTCTGGAACATTTTGCTCAAGGTGATGTCACAATTGATGAGCAGCGGAAGGTGACGGTTCGCAATGCATAGAGCCACGATCGAACGTATTATCGAGGCGTTGGAGACCGGAGAACATCCTGTAGTTCCGATCGATGAAGTACCTTGTTTTGCCCGATCAGAAGCGCAAGGCGAACCTCATATTTCTCCTGATGTGCTTACGCGTATTATGAACGGTCTTACCAAGGACGATATTCCAACGTTCCAACGTGCGCTGCAGGCTATCGACGAAGATGACCTTGCGTGGATTGGATTCAAAATAGTCTATGATCCGGCGGCGGCATGTGCTAACGTCGACAATAAAGTTACCAAACGATATGGCTCAGTTGGATCGGCTGATGGGAAGGATCTCGTCTTCTTTTGTAACGATGCAAAAGAGATTGTGACCTCTCATTCTTATTCTCCTCGTGACTTGTTTCAGATGAAAGATGTGACACGTGGTCCTTCGATGCATAATCAGCAGTTCGATGGTGTGACGTGGGCGAGCGTCCCTCTTTTTGACACGGTACGTGTTTGGCTGATTGGTGCGAGCGATGTGTCGAGCGAAGTCGCCGAGCTCGCTCATCATGTAGGATTTTCCGTCAATGTTGTTGATGACGACCCGGCATATCTCAACGAAATGCGCTTTGCTCAGGCGCATCGTCATGTGTTGTCGGATTTTTCACAGCTGGCAGCAATTAGTGGTTCTTCGGATGATTATGTATGCGTGTTAACGCGTGGTCATATGCATGATCCCGAGGGATGCTTATGGGGGTCTAAGATTCAGGCCCACTATATTGGCATGATGGGGTGCGCTGGCAAGAACAATACTGTGCACGATCTCTGCATCGAACAGGGACTTTCCGAAGAACAGTGGGATGCTATTAAGCGTCCTATTGGTTTATCGTTTGGGGCTAAAACACCCGCCGAACTGGCAATTGCAATCGTCGGAGAATTGGTGGATGTGCGTTATCGGCAGCGGTATAGCTCGGATGCACGAGCACAACATGAAATCGATCTAGGGAGGTAGTGGCGTGGAAGATCCTCAAATCAAACGGGTTCTTATTTCTGTCACAGACAAAACAGGTGTAGCTGAGTTCGCTCGGGCTCTTGCGGACGAATTTGGTGCAAAGATTATCTCGACAGGAGGGACTGCAAAGGCGTTGCGAGATGCTGGTATTGCAGTGACCCCGATCGAAGAGGTGACGGGTTTCCCCGAGATGATGGACGGTCGCGTTAAGACGCTGCATCCGAAGGTCCATGGTGCGCTGCTCGCTAAGCGCAATAACCCTGAGCATATGAAGCAAGCTGCAGAACACGGCATTGAGATGATCGACATGATCGTCGTTAATCTGTATGCGTTTAGCGCAACGGTTGCATCGGGTGCCGATCCTGCGTCGTGCATTGAGCATATTGACATCGGTGGTCCATCGATGCTTCGTTCTGCTGCTAAGAATAACGAAAGCGTTGCTGTCGTTTCTGATCCTACTGATTACGACGGTATTCTTGATGAGATGCGTGCACACAATGGTGCAACGACGCGTCAAACGCGTGCACGTCTTGCTCTTAAAGTGTTCCAGACGACGGGTGCCTACGATACGGCCATTGCTACGTGGATGGCTCAGCAGGTACAAGCTGCAGGTAATGCAACGGAAGCACATGAGGATGACGAATTCCCCGAGCATCTGACGCTTGAACTTTCGAAGGCTCAAGATCTTCGCTATGGAGAAAACCCACATCAAAAGGCTGCTTTCTATCGTCGCGACGATTATACGCTCGCTGATCATAGTCTTGCGCATGCTCGTCAGCTGCAGGGTAAAGAGTTGTCTTACAATAACTACCTTGATCTTGATGCAGCATGGGCAGCTGTGCGTGAATTTTCCGACTGCGCGTGCGTTATCGTTAAGCATTTGACGCCGTGCGGAGTGTGCGAAGACGCTGATCAAATCCAGGCGTATCAAAAAGCGTATGCATGTGATTCAATGTCTGCTTATGGTGGCGTGATTGCATTTAACCGCCCCGTTACTGCTGGAGTGGTACAGGCTATCTTTGACAATAAACAATTTGTCGAAGCTTTGATTGCTCCGTCGTTCGAGCCTGAAGCTGCAGAGATGTATTCGGTCAAGAAGAAGGCTCGTTTGCTCGAAACGGGCGGTGTAAATCCTGCTGGATGTGAGCACGAATTCCGTGCTGTCGAGGGTGGCTTGCTTTGCCAAGAGATCGATGCAGTAGCCGAAGATCCTGCAACATTCACTGTTGCAACAAAGCGTAAACCAACCGACGAAGAAATGCGTCAGATGGTATTTGCTTGGAAGGTATGCAAATCCGTCAAGAGCAACGCAATCTTGGTTGCAAAAGATAACGCGACTGTTGGCGTTGGCGGGGGACAACCAAACCGTGTAAATTCTGCACGCATTGCCGTTAAGCAGGCTGGCGAAAAAGCACAAGGTGCTGTCGCGGCGAGTGACGCATTCTTCCCCTTCCGTGATGGACTCGATGCATTGGTTGACGCTGGAGTAACTGCTGTTATCCAACCTGGTGGATCAATTCGTGATGGTGAGGTTATCGACGCAGCAAATGAACGAGGCATTGCGATGGTCTTTACGGCCCATCGTCACTTCCGCCACTAAATCGCTTTTCCTGCGACGTTCTGCTTTGAGTTGCAGGTTTGTTTTGTTATGTGATCTGCTGTTACGTGTGCGAACAAATGTAGATACAAGCATAGGTATCTAATAGACCGAGACGATATTCGCCTCGGTCTATTTTTTTAGACGTTTATAAACCTTCGTCCTATAAGCCTTCATTGTATATAGTGCATGTAATCCCATACGGTACCTCTACCAAGAAATGCCAGGTAAGTGCTCTTTCTTAAGAAACGATAAGCTATCACGACTAACGTAAATGTTCTATGTCAATTAGATATGTCATATCTACCATGAAGCGCCAGGTTACGGCATCCGTTAAAGAACATGCGATTGCAATTAGATATGTCATATCTACCAAGAAGTGCCAGATAAGTTATTTCTATCATGAAGCGATAGTCAGTTGCACCTACATTAGGAAACGCAAAACACTAGCATCGAGTAGGAACGATTGAACTCGACTGGGATATGCTGCAGCTCTCCATATGCGTCAAATGAGTCAAATAGGCTACGTTCAGCAGCGAATTGCTGCAATTAAGTGTCATACGCGCATTTTCGTAGCGGAATAGTATCACGATGGCGAATGAAGGTCGAAACGCGAGATTTTTTCACCCACATGGTATCGGACATTTTCTGAATACTATAGATCGCGCTTCTCAACAGGTGTTATGGAGATGTTTTACCTATTGCCTTAGGTTGCAAAACGCGAATCGGCATTTGCTTGCCAGCGCTTCATCCAAGCTGCAACATTTTAGTTACGTATACGTTTCAACGGTATTTTCCTTGATCAAAATGTACTCGAAGATGCTATCTTGGCATCTCCTCTACGTCTCAACGGTATATTCCTCCGATTAGCCGCATTCGATGATTCTACATCGAGGTCTCATATGAGTCTCAACAATGCAATCCCCTACGGGATTGCATTCAAGACTGCTACTTTGAGGCTGCTTATACACTCCTATGCCATCACCTGCGCATCCTATAGGTTCTTGTTCTGCCACCTGCGTAGCCTATACATTCTTGTGCTGTCACCTGCGTATCCCATAGGTTCTTGTGCTGCCACCTGCGTAGCCTATACATTCTTGTGCTGTCACCTGCGTATTCTATTCGTTTCCGCTGCACTACTTTTGAATGCGCGGTGGTGAGTCGAAAGTTAATTTGGCTGCTAGTTTCACTGGTATTAAATCCAATGCTGCGCTATTGCGCGTCATTGACATTTTTTGGAACTCTT
>DIDE01000062.1 GCA_002417975.1 Eggerthellaceae bacterium UBA5808 | reverse complement strand
CTCTACGTCAATTTGTGGAACAAAACCTCGATGGTCTCCCTTCTTCTTCAAAAACAAAGCGGAATAGCAAACAGGATGCCACATATAAAACGGATGAAAAGGCTTCCGCTGCAGATATCATGAAACGCTTAATTAAACGCTATAAAATCACCGGAAATTATACAAACGAACAAATAAGAACCCTGGTCGGCGTTCGTTATCAGATGGAGCAACAGGATTTTTCTTATACATCAACTTATACTTTCGCCAAAAATCTAAGTTTGGACTCTGTAAACCGAATTTCGGAAAATGGTGAGAATATCCCCGGTATCCTTGTTACACAACAATATACTCGTAGTTATACAAGTGATTCTTTTGCTCCTTTCATTGTGGGAAACGTTGGGCCTATCTTCTCTGAAGAGTACAACAATAAAGAGGATCCTTCTAAAAGTTTAAAGAACCAAGGGTATTCCATGGATGATGTCATTGGACGCGGTGGTGTCGAAAGTACTATGGAAAAATATTTGCGTGGCACCAATGGTTCCCAGAGTGTATTGATTAATAAAAACAAAGAAATTGTTGGCACAGAAGTGGAAGCTGCTGCACAGCCAGGAAACAACGTCGTTTTAACTGTTGACAGAGATTTGCAACAAGCTGTACAAGATGAATTACCTGTTGTTATTCAACAAGTACGCACCGCCGCAGGCGGCAGCTCTCAGATTGGTGCTAATGCAAATGCCGGTTCCGCTGTCGTTCTTAATATTAGAACAGGTGAAGTTCTTGCCATGGCAAGTTACCCTTCTTATACACGCACACAGTATACCCAAAGCTACTCCTCCCTTGCAAGCAATCCGGCCCATCCGTTATTAAATCGGGCCATTCAGGGCGTTTATCGTCCCGGCTCGACCTACAAGCCAGTCACCGCCATTGCCGGTTTGATGAATGGCGTTATTACGCCAACAGAAACGGTCATGACCTCTTCCTATTGGACAAAATATGGCGCCCATTTCTATGATGATACACCCCCATCCGCCAAGAATGTTATCCAGGCCATCTCAGCTTCTAGTAACTATTTCTTTTATACAGTAGCCGACAGATTATACACCGGCGGTTTACTCTCAAAACTGGAAGGAACCGCTAAAGAACTCGGCCTTGGGCAAAAAACTGGTATCGAGCTACCTGGTGAACTTTCCGGAGAAATTTCCGGTCCAACAGATACGAAAAACAAGGGAGAAACTTGGTATCCTGCAGATGCTGCACAGTCTGGTATCGGCCAGTTAAATAACTTGTATACTCCACTCCAGCTGGCACAGTATGCAGGGGCCATTGCCAACGGCGGCACCTATTACAAAGCTCACATCGTTAAAAAGGTCACTTCATATGACAATACACAAACTGTTCTAAATGATACGGCACAAGTTTCTTCTGACTCTACTAAGCTTTCAAATTCGGCAATCGGAATTGTTAAGCAAGGTATGTTAAGTGTTACTGAGGCTAGCGAAGGTACTGCAGATAGCGTGTTCCAAGGATTTCCGGTTACTGTTGCTGGTAAAACAGGGACTGCACAAACAAACAATAAGCAGAACTACAATGGTGTTTTTATCAGCTTCGCCCCTTACGATAATCCAGAAATCGCAGTTGCTGTTGTGATTGAAAATGGACACAACGGTTATCAAACTGCCCCAGTAGCCAGAAGTGCATATAACTACTATTTTGCTAATAATCAACAGTGGACAACTGATGCCCTCCCCAATGTTTCTTCTCCTCTTCCAACTGCCTCAAATTCCCTCATTCCATAAATTTCATCGCTTTGTTTGCTTTTGACGAAACAGCATACCTGTGATACAATATTTTCAGGTATTTCTCTATTCAATAACTTTTAATGTGTAGTGGCATGCGTTTCACTATACGTTTATTTTACTAGGATGTGCATAGTGGGTAAGATAATCTTGGTCACTTCCGGTAAAGGCGGGACAGGAAAATCCACCTTTACTGTGAATTGCGGTACTGCGTTGGCTTTGCTTGGTCAAAAGGTTCTTTTGATTGACACAGATGCTGGCCTGCGTGCGTTAGACATGATGCTTAGTGTGTCAGATGAAGTCGTTTATGACCTTGCAGACGTTTTAGATAATCGCTGTAAAGCGTCGATGGCTATTTTGCAAACGCACTGCACCAATCTATCATTATTGCCAGCGCCTTCAACGAATGAAGAACCTTTCTCTGTCAAAGCATTTCAAAGGCTTTGTCAGGGTCTTTCTCGATACTTTGATATCATTTTATTAGATTCTCCTGCTGGATGCGGCGCTTGGGCACAATCTGCGGCACAAGCGGCGGACCAGGCATTGGTTATCGCAACAGCTGATCCTGTTAGCATTCGAGATGCCGACGTCATCGCTGGTAAAATTCTTTCTAATCATCTCTCCAACATTCGTTTGATTATCAATCGCGTTCAACCACGTATTTTGCAAAAAAAATTGCATGGTGGACTGGATACCGTGATTGATGCCGCTGCTGTTCAGCTAATTGGGATTATACCTGAAGATGATCGCATTACTTTGGCTGCTTTTGATGGACATCCCATTGTTCGCTCTACTGCTGCCCGCAACGGTGCTGCTCGTGCTTTTTGCAACATCGCTCGTCGTCTGCTTGGTGAAAACGTTCCTCTTTATAAAATGTAATTCGCCAATCTGGATTTTAGGCAATTTTAAATATTATCGAGCCAACTATGCTCGGGCAGCCTAATACGGAGGTTTCCCCTATGAATATTGCCTTGATTGCACATGATGCTAAAAAAGATTTACTTGTGCAGTTTTGCACTGCATATTGTGGCATTCTCAGTCGTCACGCTATTTGTGCAACCGGTACCACCGGTAAATTAGTCGCCGATGCAACTGGTTTAAACATTCAACGCTTTTTGTCGGGTTCTCAAGGTGGCGATCAACAAATTTCTGCACGCATTGCTTGCAATGAAATCGATCTGCTCATCTTTTTTCGTGACCCACTTAATCCTAAACCAACCGAGCCAAAGGAAATGAGTATGTTACGTCTTTGCGATGTACACAATATTCCATTTGCAACAAATATTGCAACCGCTGAAGTTCTTGTCCGTGCACTTGATCGCGGTGACTTTGGTTGGCGCGACATTGTAAATCCAAAAGGCTAAATAAAACACAATCATGCTCCGACCCTTTGGGGACGGGGTCTTGTTTTGTCTATAGATAAATTTATTCCTATTATTTCTGACGCAAAAGGGAGAATGTTATGGCAAACTTTTTACACGCACCACGCGGCACATTGGACGTGACGCCGGAGCAATCTTATAAATGGCAATATCTCGAGAAAAAGGCGCATCAAGCCGCCGCCGATTTTGGCTTTGAAGAAATTCGATTCCCCACCTTTGAATACACAGAGCTTTTCGCACGCGGCGTGGGCGACACAACCGATGTTGTACAAAAAGAAATGTATACCTTTGAAGACCGTGGTGGCCGCAGCATCACGTTACGGCCAGAGGGCACTGCCTCCACTGTACGTGCTTTGCTTCAAAATGGATTGGCAGGGGGATCCTTGCCGTTGAAATTCTTTTATTTAATCTCCTGCTTTCGTGGTGAACGCCCACAGGCAGGCAGATTGCGTGAATTTCACCAATTTGGTGCTGAACTATTTGGTGCCGCTAATGCGAGTGCAGATGTGGAATTGATTGAATTGGCCAATACTTTTCTCACATCACTTGGTGTAACAGGTCTGCGTCTCGAGATCAATTCCATTGGATGTCCAGACTGCCGCAAACAGTACTATGCCGCTTTGCAAGCCTATTTCGAATCACGAAAAGATGAATTATGTGACGACTGTAAAAAGAGGCTCAAAAGTAATCCTATGCGTATTCTCGACTGCAAAGTACCCACTTGCAAGGAAATCGCCAAAGATGCCCCTATTGTGCTGGATTATCTTTGTGATGATTGCAAAGCTCATTTTGAAGAGGTGAAAAAGCGCCTTTCACAAGCGGGATTCTCCTATGTAATCAATCCGCGCACTGTCCGCGGTCTAGATTATTACACCCGCACGGTTTTTGAGTTTATCGACGAAGAACAAGATCTAACTGTTTGCGGCGGTGGCCGTTATGATGGCTTGGTTTCTCAGTTAGGTGGACCGTCACTACCTGGATTAGGATTTGGACTCGGTTTAGAACGCCTTCTTATCTTAATGGAATCCAAAGGTCTCTTCTTTCCACCAAGGCCTAGGGGAAATATCTACCTAGCACCCATTGGAGAAAAGGCTGCAACTGCTGCAACTGCCCTAACACGTGCCTTAAGAAAATCAGGTATTTCTGCCGAAACTGACCTGATCTCTCGTAGTATAAAAGCACAGATGAAATATGCCAATAAACATGGTTTTACTTATACTGTCGTTATTGGTGACAGTGAACTTGCAAAAGGTGAGGCCATTTTAAAATCCATGAAAAGCGACCATGAACAGCTTATTCCCCTCGGTTCCGAACAATTTGTCTCTGCTGTATTGGCAGCGGATGGCGTTAAGCAAACGAAAGAAGGTTGAATATGATCGATACCATGAAAGGGCTCACCCGCACCGGATATTGCGCGGATTTTAATGAGCAGCAAGTAGGCCGCGAAGTTGTGGTCTGTGGTTGGGCAGCCAAACGACGTGATCTGGGCTCTTTACTTTTCATTGATTTGCGTGACCGCAGTGGAATCATCCAGCTGGCATTCGACGACGCAACTCCTCATGAAATGATGAAAAAGGCACAATCTATACGCAGCGAATTCGTTTTGGCGGCAAAGGGTATTTTGCGCTTACGTCAAACCGTTAATAAAAAACTGCCGACCGGCCATATTGAATTGGCCGTAACAGATTTACGTATTTTGGCACGCGCCGATACTCCTCCATTCGAAGTAGCCGATGCAGCTTCTGTGCGTGAAGAGATGCTCTTTCATTATCGGTATCTGGACTTACGTCGCCCTGAGATGCAATATAATTTACTTATGCGCCATCGCATTGTAAAAGCCGCACATGACTTTTACGATCGTAACGGTTTTATTGAGATTGAAACCCCGGATTTAATCAAGAGTACACCAGAGGGTGCCCGTGATTATCTGGTACCCAGCCGTTTACATAAAGGCAAATTTTACGCATTACCACAATCCCCACAGTTATATAAACAGATTCTTATGCTCTCTGGATTCGATCGGTACATGCAGATTGCACGCTGCTTCCGTGATGAGGACTTGCGTGCCGATCGTCAGCCTGAATTTACTCAGGTCGACATCGAGATGAGTTTCGTTCAGGGCGAAGACGTTATGGACATGATGGAAGGCGTCATGTCGGATGTGCTCGCTGCTGTTGGCGTTAAGCATGAGTTCCCTCTGCAGCGTATGCAGTGGAAAGATGCAATGGATCGTTTTGGTTGCGACCGTCCTGATGTTCGTTTTGGCATGGAACTTGTCAATCTGACTGACATCGTTAAGGATTGTGGATTCAAGGTATTCTCAAGCGTTGCTCAAAAGGGCGGCATTGTTAAGGCTATTAATGCTAAGGGTGCTGGCGACTGGAGCCGTGGCGAGATCGAGAAGTTGGCAAATATTGCTGCCGACAATGGCGCAAAGGGTATGGCGTGGATTGCCTTTACGTCTGACGGAAAAGAGAAGAGTCCTATTATCAAGTTCTTCTCTGACGAAGAATTTGCAGCAATCAAAAAGGCTATGAACGTTGAGCCGGGGGACCTGCTTCTCTTTGCTGCTGATACGTTTGAGACTGCAAATGCAGTACTTGCAGCACTTCGTTTGCATATGGCCGATGCACTTGGTATTGAGCGCAAGGGCCATGCACTGTTGTGGGTTGTGAACTTCCCGATGTTCCGCTACGACAAAGATGAAAAGAAGTATGCGGCTGAACATCATCCGTTTACGATGATCCCTGAAGAGGATTGGGACAAGATCGAAACGGATCCTCTGTCGTGTGGCAGCTACTCATACGACTTGGTTATGGATGGTTTTGAAGCAGGCGGCGGAACGATTCGTGTGCATACGGTTGATCTGCAAAAACGTATTTTGCATCGCGTTGGTTTAGATGACGAGCAGATTGAGCAAAAGTTTGGTCATCTCATCCACGCGCTCGAGCTTGGTGCGCCACCTCATGGTGGTATCGCTTTGGGCCTCGACCGTTTGATCATGTTGCTTGCGGGCAAGGATTCCATTCGTGACGTAATCGCATTCCCTAAGACGAGCAGTGCAAGTGATCCAATGACGGGTGCTCCAAATACGGTAACGGGGCGTCAGCTCAAAGAAGTTTCGTTACGCACGCTCTAGCTTGCGATTGAATTTCATTAAGCTCATTAGCAACGCTCAATGATGATAAGATCCCCCGGTTCAGATGATGGACCGGGGGATCTTTCGTTTGCTCTTTTTGACAAGATGCAGCGTTCGCGGTAGACGTATTATTCGTGATAGCATGCAACTTTTGCTATCTTGCGGTTACTTTTTGATTTTGAGCGTTTTAAATCTTGAGTGAATTAAGAAAGCCTTTTTGATTAGCAGGAATGCGTCGACTTTCTCGCGCTTTTTGCAGCGCTTTATTATGTGTCCATGCATCCATATGTGGAGTGGTAAAAAGGGGAAGAGTTGCGTCATACTGCCTGGTTAGGGCTTCGGCAAAGAACCATGCGCGCGCCATGTCAACGTAATAGGTCCCAGACGAAATATGTGCAACTTCATCGAGAAGTTTAGTCGTAAATAAGTCGTCGAGCAGATATGTTCGTAGACAATTGATGCCATAGCGTACGGTATACGTTGATGTTTTTGGATTTGCCTGCATCCACTGGTATGCATACGGATGAATCTCGTTTTTATTCCGGGCAAACAAAGGTGGCTTAATCATGTCGCACGTTGCCCAATTATCAACGTATGGCAAAAATATATCGAGTTCTTTGCACGTTGCATCCATATCGGTGGTATCTGCACCGATTAAAAGAGCATGTAAATTGTCTTCGTCATAGGAGCTATGAGGAAGCTGTTCTAAAAACGATGTAATACGTGGGCGATTGTGCTTCAATGTCTGCGCATATGAGCGAAGCACAGGGACTCTCACGCCCAGTACGCGGTTTGGATCCACGGTGGGCATGAGAGCCATCTGAAATGAACGATACGACGCATCAGAGAGCGCTTCTAGATCGGTACGTATTGATTCAACCGATAATGGACGATGCTGTGTATGCTCTGATGCGTTTGCCATATATACCTGCTAGTTGGCGTGAGACGGAGCAACCCAATCGAGCCACGTGCGTCCTTTGTCAGCCGTTGTTGCGTCGATCAGCTTTGTCCGCGTACCTCCAACGCCTGAAGCAGTAACAGCGTTGATCGTAGTGACATTGGCATGCGCTTGGAATGGATTTGTGCGCGTATATCCAAACTGGATCTTTCGGTGAGGGAAACAAACGATATGTACAGAGAGACCATCGTTGTGAATTGTCATGAATGATCGGTTATAAGTAAATCCCGAATGACGTGCCCACAGTACGGCGCTGATGCCGCGCCAGAGCGTGCCGATGGCGCAGATGATATAGCAAATAAGGTCTGAAGTCTGCAACAGCGATGCCGTGTTCTGGCCGAGGACGCTGCTTCCTACAGCGGGCATGAACTGGAATAAGCATGCTTCGGTGCCAGCAACAGCAATGGCTATCCAGAGCCACAGGTTCTGCCAAATGCAACGACGTAAAAGTGCGCGTCGGAGCGCCACTTTAGGCATCGTTGCTTGAGGCTCTGGAATATCGTTATATTCAGGGATTAACTGATGAATGAGTTCTGGCACACGATCGATTTTTACAAAGGGATGTATGATCAGCCCACCTTGGCTTACCTGTCCATTTTTATTTTGACCAGAGTTTTCCGTTGCTGCATCGATTTTACCGAGTGAAAGCTGACAATAGCCGATGCAACGGCGAATGAATCCTTGCTTAATAATGACTGACTGGACACGATCTATATCTATACCGCTGAACTGACGTTGCAGTAAACCACGCTCGACTTCGATGCGGTCATCACGACGACGTGCGCGGAATCCTCCAAATTGAATAAAGGTATAGATGATCCCAAATATCCAACCGATGATGATAAATGCGATAATGCCGCCAATTGCGGGCAAAAGGATGCTACGAGGATTAATAAGCGTGTCGATCTTCACAGAGAAGATATCAAGTAACGGGGCAATAAAAGAGCATAAGGATCCAAGACCTATAAGGAAACCGACCCATCCTGATTTCTCGTTGGAAATTCCCGTAAAGAGCAACTCTTTATTCGAAAGTCCATATTCATAAGTGACGGATCCCGAATCGGACGCGCGACCGCCGAATACACCACGGAGGGTCCGTAGATCATCGGTTGCGTTATCGAGCACATTAGGCTGCAGCGATGCGTCAGATGCTGATGATGTACTAGAAACAGCTGATCCTGATGATGCGACGGATGATGATTGGCTTGAAGTACGAGCTGCTGCCGTCTGTGTCTTTTCGTCGTGCGCGAGCACGTATTGTTTGCGAGCAAATAATTCTGAGCGGAGCTGTTCGGCAACGGAATTTGTTACATATGGTACAACGATTGCCTTGTTGGATGAGCCACCAGCCGTATCGATTGAAACGGTGCATACACCAAAAATGCGTTGAAGAACTTTCGCGTTAAGATTAACTGACTGTACACGTTGGTAGGGAACATGCACATGCTTTTTTGTGATGACGCCCGAGTAAACACTAAATTCGCGGTCGGTAAATTCATAGGTTAAAAAGTAGTAGGAGAGTACGCAACTGACGATGAGCAACGCGATAATACCTATGCAGACCAGAACGATTGAAAGCGCAGGTGACCAGCCCATAATGCTATTGCTTGCGTAATCAAGTATTGTTTTGTTGCCAAGTATTGTGATAACGATAACAAATAGTGTTGGAATGGCTGCAGACAATGATCCGAGCCATATATAACTGTGATGTACCTTATAACGCTGTCCGTTGACAATGGGCTCATTTGCGCTTGGCTGACTCCGAGGCGAAAGGGGTGGCTGTGTTCGATTATCCATTATGGATGTGCCCCTCCCTAAACATCTTCGCGAGCAAGGCGTGCAAGCTCCGCGGCTTTATCGCGGAGTGCTTCTGCGGTGGCAATGTCCAACCCGGGAATCTCATGACGTCCAGCGGCTGTCGAAACCGTTACGCTCATAAGGTTGAATAAACGGAGTAGTGGTCCCTGACGTGTATCGGTATTCTGAACGCGAATAAAGGGAATAACGCTTCGTTCGTGCCATATGATCCCTTTTTCGATATCAAGAAAGTCTTCGTTAAGTTCATAGTGCCACCGTGCAAAGCGAATGGGTGGAAGGATAACGACCCAAATAATCATTAGCAGAATGTATATGACGACGGAGCATTGCAAGGGAAATGTTGCGTTCAATCCTGATGCCGGATCGGAAGAGATAAGGGATAAAGATACAAAGACGGCAAGGAACACTATAGTGATCCATCCGCCATCATTGAGCCTCCAAACATTTTTAACCTTTGGATTTAGGCGCTGCTGAGGCAGGTCTTTCATTTGAAGCTCCTTGTGAGTGTGCTGCGGATACGTCACGCAGCTTGACCGAATGCGGTGGTTAAAAACGACGATATATAGATCTACCCAGGCGGGATGCGCCTAGGCATTGTTTTTTGACTCGAATACGTATGTGCTACTTGTTATGCCTGGAGTTTCTCAATGTATGTAACAAGATCGCCGACTGTTGTGAGACCTTCGGGGTCGCCAAGATCAGTATGGCAGCGATCCTCAAGATCGCATAGGAGCTCAACCAGGTCGAGTGAATCGATATTGAGGGACGCAAACGTGGAATCCTCATTGACAGTGTCGGGGTCGATGCTGAGGTTGTCGTGGAGAACGTCCTTGATGGTGTCCATGGTTGTCATGCTTTGATCCTTTCCGTTAGGTACACTCCATTATACGCGAAGGAGTATACCGTAGTACGGAAAGGGCTATTGTGCATACAGTCTGGATGGAAAATGTTGACCTATCGTTGCTCTACTTAAATCGATAACATAAGATATATATCGGTATACAGGGGAAGGTCATATGTCAGTCGTATATATAAAAGCGTTATAATGCCTACCGTTAATGTTCAAATATGGTTACGGTATCTTACTAGTGCGAGTATCGAAGGCAGTCAGGGTAATTATTTTGTAGCCAATGGGATGCTCCAAGCGATAAAGGGTTGTGTGTTAATACAATATGAGTGAATTGCGCCGTGAATCTATTTCTGCAGATAGAGCGTCGTCTGAACCGAGCAGAGAAAGCCATTCTCCCAAACACTTTACGAGAGGGTTTCTCTCGTGTGAGACTACTGGTGATCGAGCTCGTGCTCTTGTTTGTGCAGCTTTTGCCGCGCTCCTTATAGCCGGAATTATCGATTTTTGTTGTTGCCTAGTTATGGGACCTTCTTCATTAGGAATCATGTGCAATCCATATAGGCTAGGTTTTTTTGCTACCTGTTTATTCATGGCTGCATCAGTTTTTGTATTTCGAAAGCAGCTTGGGGATAAGCCCGAGAATCTATTTTTGGTTATGCTTTTGTGCTGCACGTGTCTTACTTCGATTTCATTTAGTACAAATAGAGTGTCTTGGGATTGCTCAACGCATTTTGAGTTTATGCTTGAGTTCGCAACTCCAGATATGCAGAATGAGCTTACTCAGGCTGAGGTAAATTCGCTCGTTCCTGATCCGACCACTCGGAGCAATATCGCTGAACTTAATGAATATAATCAATCTCTTGATGCGCTTGATTCTATTGATACTCCGCAGGTTGCAACTCCTAAGGCAAGTTTATTCAACCGAGTTGCTTCTTTGCCTGGGTCTGCACTTTACCTATTACTTACTGTGCTTGGCTTGCCGTTTACGTTCAAATTCGTTGCAACGCGCTTAATCTATGCGGTTATCTATGCCTTGGTGTGCTTTGCAGGTATGAAAAAGCTGCGATCAGGAAAGATGCTCTATGCGGTTATTGCTATGCTGCCGACCGCTGTATTTCTTGCGGCAAATTATAGCTATGATTATTGGATTAATGCGTTTGTCCTCTATGCAGGGGCAACGCTTGTTGGCGAATTCCAACATCAAGAACAGACTATTTCATGGAAAAGCGTTGTCCTCATGCTCGGCGCGTTTGTACTCGCCTTTGCTCCAAAGGCGGTGTACTTTCCTCTGCTTCTGCTTTGCCTTCTTTTGCCTAAACAGAAATTTGCTTCAAAGAAAAATCTGTATATATATCGGTTGCTTGTTTTTGCTTCGATTGCCGTGCTTGTAGTTTCCTTCTGTGCACCTATGTTGCTGGGTGGATTGGGTGCTGGTGACACACGTGGCGGAGGCGCGGTAAATGCGAGTGCTCAAGTTGCGTACATTATGAGTTCGCCGATGCACTTTATGTCAACACTCTTTACGTTTTCGTTAGGCTATCTTTCTTTGGGCGGTACGCGAGGATTCATGGCTTTTTGGGCATATATTGGCTATCCATCATTCATAATTTGGTTCATTATCATTGGCTTATTTGTGGTGACCACGATTACTGATAAAGATAAAGATGATGTGGCGCTATGCACGTGGAAGAACCGTATCATAGCTTTAATAGTTTCTTTGATAACTATTGGTATTGTAGAAGCTGCCTTGTATGTCGAATTTACAGCTGTCGGCGCCCCTACAATAGAGGGGTGCCAGCCTCGCTATCTGATTCCTCTGCTGTTTCTATTCCTCGTTTTTTTAAGTACACCAAAATTTGGAATACCAAGAAAGCGTTTTGGAATAACGCGCTACAACGCAGTAATCCTTAGTCTTCTTACGATTTGTCTATTAGCCACAGAATGGCAGCTTGTTATTTCTCTAGTGCATTAGAGGGAAACTCAACGTAGTACGTGTTTTGTAACGTGTTGGACAGGTTTTATATATCGTCTTATTAATTGATATAGCAAAAGTGGCACCGCGCCTAAACAACGCGGTGCCACTTTTTACGTACATTAGTGTTGCGCTATTGAGTTACGGCAGTTGGCTTTGTCATAGTATGTGCAGCATTTTTGACGTCTGCTGCTTCTGGATCTTCCGAAACTATATGATGAACGGTTCCATCTCCGAGTGCTATGATGCGGATTTCGTCTCCGACATGGATATCTCCGCCTTTGACGACCCAACCAAATACGCCCTCACGAGGGAATATACAATCACCAGCGAGATAGTAGATAGCGCACTTACGATGGCATACTTTGCCTATCTGCGATATTTCGATTTCCGTTGGTCCAATGCTCAACCGTGTACCTAAGGGAAGCGTCTTCATCTCTAGACCGTCGGTCGTGATATTTTCACCAAAGTCGCCCTGTTTAACGTCGAGCCCGGTCGTGCGGGCTGTTTCGATTGATGCAGTAGCCAAAAAAGAAACTTGACGATGCCACCGTCCACCATGGGCATCTCCTTTGACACCATGGTCGGTTTCGAGCGTAATAACGCCTGAATCCACGGGTGTCTTACGTGTGCCCTTTTTCTCGGATATGTTTACGGAATAGACCGTTCCCGTTTCTCCTAGCGTATGCATAAGGATCCTTTCCCTATAAGAATACTAGGAATTATATCAGGTACGTGCGTATACCGCTGAGCTATTTTGGGACGACATTCATTCTTACTGTGCTGATTTGTGAAGGCTAACTGAAAATTTGGTTGCCGCTTTGCGTATTTCCTTTCGCTAAGATTACAAAAATGCATCATGAATTGAGCGGATTTTATTTAGTGGTATGGTCACATTTATCGACTAATGGTGATAACGGCCTATACCGTCGTGATATATACCAAGGAGCGCATATATGGATACTAACAGCAGTGATCCACGCGGAAATAATCAGCAGGCGCCGTATCCACCCTACGGCCCTCAGCATTCGACGCAGCCTGGGAGCAATGGAGGACAGCAGCCTATCAATGGACAGCCAGGCGGGTATGTCCCTTCCGGAACGCAAAAGATGCCTCCCCAGGGAGGGTGGAATCAAACAACGCAGACGTTTAACGCTCCACCGCAAAATGGACAGTCTGCATATGTGCCTCCTGCTCCAGTTGCCGCTTCTATG
Organism: Eggerthellaceae bacterium UBA5808; assembly: GCA_002417975.1. Taxonomy (GTDB): domain Bacteria; phylum Actinomycetota; class Coriobacteriia; order Coriobacteriales; family Eggerthellaceae; genus UBA5808. The sequence continues at coordinate 5,493 of DIDE01000062.1, read as the reverse complement.
CAGGCAAAGCCGAAGGCTCACCATGCTAAGACGTTTTGGATCGCGTTTGGCGGTGCTGCGCTCGCCTGCATTCTTGTCTTAGCGTGCATGGCTATTTATACATCGGTTACGGGTAAATCTGCCGGTACGGTTTCGCTTGGTTCGTCGACTAACACAACCATCAATGCTTCGGATGAAGGCGAGGATCGCGCCGAAGCCGTTTCCGAAAAAGCGTTGCCATCGGTTGTGTGCATTGATGTCTACACCAACGAGTCATCGTCGCTGAGCAGCTTATTGAGCGGTAAACAATCGAGCACTTTAACTGAATCGTCGCTTGGAAGTGGCGTTATCATTTCGACTGATGGCTACATTTTGACGAACTATCACGTAATTGAGGATGCTGCAAAGCTCGAGGTCGTTGCTGATGGTGCTACATATGAAGCGCAAGTTGTTGGGTCTGATGAGTCAAGCGACCTTGCGGTAATTAAAATTGATGCAGACAATCTGACTGCTATTGAGATCGGCAGTTCCTCCAACCTCAAACAAGGCCAGTGGGTTATGAGCGTAGGAAGTCCATTTGGACTCGAACAATCGGTTGCAACAGGCATCATATCTGCAACGAGCCGTACTGTGACGGCCAGCGATGACAGTTCCTCGAACTCTTATAGCGGCCAATCTTCTTCGACGACGTCTTCTACGCCAACGGTGTATGCCAATATGATTCAAACGGATGCGGCAATTAATCCAGGCAACTCGGGTGGCGCGCTCGTTGATCAAAATGGCAAGCTTGTTGGAATTAATGCATTAATTGAATCGTATTCGGGCAACTATTCAGGTGTTGGTTTTGCTATCCCTGTCGATTATGCGATCGATATTGCACAGCAAATCATTGCTGGTAAAACCCCAACGCATGCACAGCTTGGTGTTGCTGCGACGACGATTAATAGTACGATTGCTCAGCGTTATGGGCTCTCGGTAGATCAAGGTGCTTACGTTTCTGAAGTCTATAGCGGTACAGGCGCTTCCGATGCTGGCTTGCAACAAGGCGATATCATCACCAAGGTTAACGATACTAATATCACATCAGCCACCGATTTGATTGCTGCAGTGCGTACGTGCAACATTGGTGATACGGTAACGGTTACGTATAATCGTAGTGGGTCGAGCGAAACGGCTCAAGTAAAATTGACCAGTGATGAATCTACCAGCTCATCCAAGAGTTCTTCAAGTTCGTCGAGCTCATCGAACTCTTCAAACAGTAATTCTTCGAGCAATGGAAATAGCTTGTTGGGCGGCAATAGCGGATCATCGAACGGTAATAGTGGGTCATCGAATGGAAATGGCTATAGCTACGGATTAAGCGGATCGCAATCATCTTTGAGCAATGCTGCATAAGTGAGCGATGCTGTTGCGTAAACGGTTGCTACCAGCATACATTTCACAATATAGATAGCTGTACGATCGAGCCCGGACATACGTATCCGGGCTCGATGTATGTAATAAGGAGCTATACGAGATCGACGTATTCTTCGCTCTTTTGGTGTAAGCGGATGGAGAGGTAGAGAGATTTTTCGTATACACCAATCTTTCGGGTAAGATGATACGGGTCCGTAGAAAGGTGATGTAATGTCGCACGAATATAAATACAGACGTGTACTTTTAAAATTATCCGGTGAGGCGTTGATGGGGGATACCGGTTACGGTATTGATCCTAAAGTTGTCGACGATCTTGCTACCCAGATTAAAGCAGTTGTTGACGATGGTGTGCAGCTTGCAGTTACCGTTGGCGGAGGAAACATTTTCCGTGGTATGGCTGGTTCAGCTAAAGGGATGGATCGATCTCAAGCTGATAACATCGGTATGCTTGCAACGTGCATGAACGCACTTGCTTTGCAGGACGCATTCGAGCGTACAGGAATTCCGACACGCGTTATGAGCGCAATTGAGATGCGGCAAGTTGCCGAGCCTTATATTCGCCGCCGCGCCATTCGTCATTTGGAAAAAGGCCGTGTCGTTATTTTTGCTGCTGGAACAGGTAATCCTTATTTCACAACAGATACGACAGCCGCTCTGCGTGCGCTTGAAATTGATGCAGAATGTCTTATGAAGGCTACAAAAGTTGATGGCGTATATGATTGCGATCCAGTAAAGAATCCGGATGCTAAGCGCTATGAGTCCATCACCTACCTTGATGTACTCTCCAAGGAACTTCATGTTATGGATTCCACGGCAACGTCGCTCTGCATGGACAATCATCTGCCGATGTATGTATTTGATTTAACGGTACCAGGCAATATTTCGCGTGTTCTCAAAGGAGAGAATGTAGGAACTATCGTCTCTTAACACGCGCGTGTACAATAGAAATCGGATGAACTATGTGCTGTATGTATGTGTGAGATGAAAAGGTCGGTTCGAAAGGGATGGCAATGGTTGACGAAGTGATGCTCACCGCCGAGGAGCAGATGAAAAAAGCAATCGACACGCTTACCGATGCGTTTGCGGGTGTGCGCACGGGACGGGCGAATGCCATGGTCCTCGATCGTGTTCGCGCTGATTACTATGGCGTTCCACCGCCGATTACTCAGATGGCTGCAATTCAGACCCCTGATGCGCACATGCTTGTTATTGAACCGTGGGACAAGGGAACGCTTGGGGCAATTGAGCATGCAATTATCGCAAGCGATATTGACGTATGCCCTAACAACGATGGTACGGTTATTCGTCTTCCTTTCCCGTCTTTGACGGAAGAACGCCGTCGCGACCTTGTTAAACAGTGCAAGTCGTATGCAGAGGAAGCGCGTATTGCGGTACGCGGTGCACGTCGTAGCGCTAACTCAGCGCTTGAGCAGTCGGTTAAAGATGACGGGCTACCCGAAGACGAACAACATCGCGCCGAAGGTGACATTCAAAAACTGACTGATACGTATATTGGTCATGTCGATGAGTGTTTCAAAAAGAAGGAAACAGAATTGATGTCCATCTAATTGGACACTTGAATGAAATGCCCTCTTGGATGCGAGGGCATTTCATATTATAGAGTTGATTCGTCATACTTTGCAGTGAGATCTATTGCTGGTAAACGTTTTGAGACTCGCTGGTACTTAGGTTCGTTGTCGCTCGTGTTGAGAGGAGCTAATCCATGTCGTTGCATAAACCTTTGGAGGAAATATTTCCTCAACCACCAACTGATTTAGATCCAACGCAGCTTGATGTGGATCAGGTACCTCAGCATATTGCGGTTATTATGGACGGAAATGGGCGCTGGGCTCAGCAGCGAGGTAAGAATCGACTGTTTGGGCATAAGGTTGCCATTAGGGCAGTTCGCGAATGCATTCGCTGTGCATCTGATATGGGCGTTCGCTATCTGACGATTTATTCGTTTTCAAGTGAGAACTGGAAACGTCCAGCTGATGAGGTTCATGGACTCATGGATCTTTTTGCGCGTACGATGCTTGCCGAGATTGAAGGCTTGTATGAAGAGCATGTCCGCGTTATGACAATCGGGCATACAGAACATCTTCCTGCCGCAACGCAAAACGCGTTTAAAAAAGCGTGGGAGCGAACTAAAGACGATACGGGAATGACACTTGTTGTTGCGGTCAACTACGGGGCTCGCGCGGAGTTAACTGATGCAACAACAGAAATTGCTCGTCAAGCATTCGAAGCAGGCACTCGAGGCGAATCGATGCCTACTATTGATGAAGATACGATAGCTAAACATCTTGATACAGCTGCGATTCCCGATCCTGATCTGGTTATTCGGACAAGTGGCGAGATGCGTCTTTCGAACTTCCTTCTTTGGCAAGTTGCCTATAGCGAGTTCTATCGTACTGATGTGCTATGGCCAGATTTTAACCGGTATGATCTTTTACGTGCGGTGCTCGATTATCAGGGGCGCTCACGTCGTTTCGGAGGGGTCAAGTAAAATATCATGTCAGCATCGCAGAAGGGAACATCAAGAGATCGCGCGCGGCAGGTTGCTCATACTGCTCGGCAGGTTGCTACCGATACTAAAGACCATGCAAAAATGGTCGCGATCGATAAGACGCCTACAAAGTTTAAGAACCCAACGAATTTGCAGGTGCGGTTCAGAACGGGTTTTGTGTATGTGGTACTGTCGATCATTTGTCTTCTCGTGAACGATGTAACCGCTGTCATCTATTTGTCGACAGTTGCTGCTATTTGTGCTGGTGAGTTCTATTACATGCTTCGTTCGGATGCGAAGCTTCCTAATGAAATGTTAGGTATTATTGCGGCCGTACTTTATCCCGTAAGTGTTTGGGTTATGGGGCTTGAAGGAGCCCTCTTGGTAACGCTTGCGTTGACTGTTGCGCTGCTTATTTGGTATGTCTACTGGATGCGCGCGCGCATTCCTGATGTGGGTGTGAGTCTATTTGGCGCTGTCTATACAGGCATGTTGCTATCGGGGTTTGTACTTGTACGTGGAACGTTGCCCGAACCGTGGGGTGGCGTGCTTGTTCTCATGATCATGTTGAGTGTTTGGGCTAATGATGCGTGTGCATACTTTATCGGAAGTAAATTTGGTCGTCATAAGCTAGCACCGCGCACGTCTCCTAAGAAAAGCTGGGAGGGACTCTTTGCGGGTCTTGTTGCTTCGGCGTTTATTTGGTTCCTTATGTCGTTGATACCTGGTGTAACGATGCCGTGGCCTGAAGCGATTGTGTTTGGTCTGATTTGTGGCGTAATGAGCGTTATTGGCGATCTTGCCGAAAGCCGTATTAAGCGCAATGTTGGTGTTAAAGATTCAGGGACAATCATGCCTGGTCATGGCGGATTGCTTGACCGTTGTGATTCTTTGTTTATGGCAGCAGTTACAGCGGCATTGCTCCTGATTATGGGAGGATGTGTCCCCTTTGTCAGATAGAAAACGTATTGCGGTACTCGGATCGACAGGGTCGATCGGAACGCAGACACTCGATGTCGTCCGCCAACATCCTGATCGCTTGCAGATTGTTGCTTTGGCAGTTGGATCTCACGTTGATGCGATGATTCAACAAGCTCACGAATTTAATGTCACGTGTTGCGCAGTTGGCCGTAGCGATACGCCGCATGCGACGGGCGTTCCTGATGATATTAACATTGCTTACGGGCCACAAGCTGTTGTTGACTTGTGCACTCGTGATGATGTTGATCTTGTTGTTAATGCACTGGTTGGAGCGGCGGGTCTACGTGCGAGTTTGACAACGCTACGCGCAGGTAAGACGCTTGCTCTTGCTAATAAAGAATCGCTTGTTGTTGGCGGCGATTTGATTATGCCTATAGCAACACATCAGACGCTTGTTCCTATCGATTCCGAGCATGGGGCAATCTACCAATGCCTTATCGGTGAAAAGCACGAAGAGGTTGCACGTTTGTGGGTTACCGCATCAGGCGGTCCATTCCGTGGTTATTCATATGACGACCTTGCGGCTATTACGCCTGCTCAAGCACTTGCTCATCCAACCTGGCATATGGGTCCAAAGATATCGATCGATTCTTCGACGCTTATGAATA
>DIDE01000027.1 GCA_002417975.1 Eggerthellaceae bacterium UBA5808 | reverse complement strand
GCCATATCGTGGACGATCACAATAAGACGACGCGGCGTTGACAGCACCTCTACCGTCGAAAAAGGAATACGAGCATCCTTAAGATCGGCAGGAACAAACTTCTCAAGTTGTTTAGTAGCTGATGCAAGATCGAATGCAGGAATTTCTTCTGCGCCTATTTCAAACGCAAGTGTCTGAGTATCCGACATACTAGTTTTCCTCTCCCTCATTCATGCACGGCTGCTGTCCAATCACATTCTTTAGATACGATGCACAGCATGCCTTGACCATCGTGCGAACACGAAGGATATAAGCCATTCGCTCGGTTGCCGATATGACGCCACGGGCGTCAAGCAAATTAAACGTATGACAGCACTTAAGGACCCAATCATAAGCAGGAAGCGGCACTTGAGCTTCAAGGCACGCTTGTGCTTCCTTTTCATACCGATCGAATGCACCAAAGAGAAAATCAGTATTACCAATCTCAAAATTGTACGTAGAGAATTCGCGCTCGTTTTCGAGATAAACATCACCATAGGTAAACGCTACGCCATCGTCGCCTCGAGCCCAAATAATATCGTAGACCGAGTCAACACCCTGGATATACATCGTCAAACGTTCAAGACCATAGGCAACTTCGACAGGAACGGGGCTACATTCAAATCCACCTACCTGTTGGAAATAGGTAAACTGAGTGACCTCCATGCCATTCAACCAGACTTCCCAGCCTAGACCCCATGCTCCCAAAGTAGGGCTTTCCCAATCATCCTCGACAAAGCGGACATCATGTTTATTGGGCTCTATGCCGATAGCGCGCAAACTGTCCAAATACAAATCCTGAATATTGTCAGGAGATGGTTTCATTAATACCTGGAACTGATAATAGTGCTGTAAACGATTGGGATTTTCTCCATAGCGACCATCGGTTGGACGACGACACCCTTGAACATAGGCAGTACGCCACGTATCAGGGCCAAGAGAGCGCAACGCCGTTGCAGGATGATTAGTACCCGCTCCTACCGATCCATCATATGGTTGCAAGATGACGCAACCGCGTGCAGCCCAAAAGTGCTGCAAATTCATAATAATGTCCTGGAACGTGGGGACTTGTGACGAAGCCGCAGTCCCTCCAGCATTCTGTAATGGCATAGATAATTCTCCTTGCATGCATATGACGATCGGACAAACAAATAAGCGGATACCGCTTTAGCAATACGATAAAAGCACCAATTAGAAGGTGATGAAATGATCAAATGGCCAATAGATGCAGCAGACGCGCCCTGTCACACTCGAAACCGGAATAGCACCCAAATAACGGGAATCGGCCGAATTAGTACGGTTATCCCCCATTACCCATATTTCACCCTTAGGAACGGTATAAGGATAAGAAACCGTCACACCTGGAGCAGTTGATAGTGGATACGACGGAAGACCATGTGTATACGATTGATCCTGAGACACCCCGTCGATATAAAGCGTGCCATCAATGAGATCAACTGTCTGACCTTCTGTCGCAATGCAACGCTTTACTAAAGTGCGATCCGCAACTTCTGGATCATGAAACGTAACAATATCGCCAGCCTGGGGTGCACGCTGGTAATACGTGAGATGCTCGGAGAAGATTTTATCATTGACCTGGAGCGTTGGTTCCATCGATGACGAAGGAATTACATAGCCGTTCACAACAAAATTTTGGATCAGCCAAACACACCCAAACACAACAACAATCATTACTATGATTTCGATACAGCTATGAAGTAGCCCGCTGCCTCGAGAAGCCCCATGACGGCTAGATTTCATTCCGTTTCCTTCCGAAAACACACGGCATAACCGTGTAATCAGTTCACATATACACTGCTAGTTATGATAACGCTTCACGGGAAAAGAGCTGACTCTATGACAAAGAATTCAGAAAGGATTGATCCTCATCGTTTACATTCGCTCTCGTCATTAAATCAGGACGATAGCGCTTTGTTCGTATGAGACGTTGATGTCGACGCCACGTATCAACAGCAGCATGATCGCCACTTAATAGTACAGGTGGAACAGATTGGCCACGATACGTTGCAGGCCGCGTATATTGAGGATATTCAAGAAGCCCATCGTAAAAGCTTTCATCGACTGCACTTCCCTCATCGCCCAATACGCCAGGGAGACGACGAACAACAGCATCAATAACTACCATGGAGGCAAGTTCTCCGCTTGTAAGAACGTAATCACCAAGAGAAATGCAACGATCAGCCAGCGAATAGGCACGCTCATCGATGCCTTCGTAATGCCCGCAGATAAAAAGAAGATGATCGTGCGCGCTTAAATCAAGCGCAACACCCTCATCGAACTGTTCGCCACAAGGTGATAGGAAAATCGTGTATGGAGTTGATCCCTGTGGATCTTGAGCAGCAATATCGTCATACGCTTCAAAAATGGGATCACACTTCATGACAAGACCTTGCCCACCGCCATAGGGTTCATCATCGGTAGTTCGATGGCGATCGTGCGTCCAGTCCCTTAGATCATGAGCTTTGAATTGAAGAATGCCTTTTTCCTGAGCAATACGCATCATCGAAGTACCCATCACTGATGAATACATATCAGGAAACGTGGAGAGGGTTTCGATAAACATTAGGCGTCTCCACGCATATCATCATTATTAAGCGTCAGAAGACCTTCTGGAATTGACACTTCAATGCAATGTTGTTCATCATCAATTCGCTTGACGAACTCATCCACTAAAGGAATCATGATTTCGCGCATACCGGATTCATGGACGGGTTCATAATTGTCCGCTGTCTCATCTAAAGATTCATGGCCTACTGATGAGTTAGCAGATTCATGACCATCTGATTCCTCTGAATGAGCGCGAACAACAATAAGACTCTGAAGCGGAGTATTTCGCACTTCGGTCACTACACCTAATGGACCGAATTGGTCATCAATGACACGAAACCCCATCCACGAAATAGGCATAGACCGCTTTACCTCATGGGAAATATCTCCACGAGCAACCAAACAAAATGAACCAACAAGAGGTTCTACATCCTCAACTGAATCAAGTCCCTTAAAGGAAACGACGCTCGAATCCTTTTTAAGGGGTGCAATCGAATCAACAACGGCATGACGAGGACCCTTAAGAGTGGGAGGAACAAAATGAACCGTCATACCCTCAGAGAGCAGAAAAGGAAGCCCGTCGACCGTTCGGACAACGAGTTTCCCTTCTAAATTTCTGGTTCGCGTTATTTCAGCGACGCGTGCCCAGGCAGCCATCTAATCGATGAGCTCCACGTTCACGTGTTGATCGGAGCGTATTGCGGCAGCGCGCGCAAGTGTACGGATAGCCTTGATTACGCGACCTTGACGGCCGATAACCTTACCAGCATCCTCCTCGTTCACGCGGATCTCAACGCTCACTTCGCCATTGTCATCGGTAGAGTCGGTGATCTCAAGATCATCAGGGTACTCGACAATAGGCTCAACAATGGTTCGAACCAATCCTGCTATGTCGACTGTTTCGTCGGACATGTGTTAGGCATCCTTGCGTGCAGTCTCAATGAGACGTGCAACCGTATCGGTAGGCTGAGCGCCATTAGCAATCCACTTGTCGATTTTCTCGAGATCAAGTTTGATCATCGTAGGCTCTACGGTTGGATTGTAACGACCGACTTCTTCAATCAGACGGCCGTTGCGAGCCTTGCGAGAATCGGCAACAACAACACGATAGTAAGGTGCCTTTTTAGCGCCATGGCGAGCGAGGCGAATCTTGACAGACATAAAGGTGACTCCTTTAATTTTCTTCGACGGATGAAACAACACGTTCATCCCGTAAACAGCAATTGCTAATATTAAAGCGAAAGCATTCAATGTGCAAGTATGACCTTAAAAACCCAAGAACTCTCCGCTTTGCTGCATTACAATTCGATTCCTTATCTCAGCTTAATGCATTCCGCTGAGTTTAAGAATCAACCTTGTCGCATTGCATAGTTGGTAAGTTTCATTAAGCAATTACGATACGGTACCACATGTATACTTACGCGATAGAGCATATTCTACTACTTTGTCACATTGGGTGATTTGTCACGATCATGAAATCGCTCTAGTTGCATGATTATCGGCTAATATTTATCACATCAACGACCATTGAGCTTTGAATATATAACACGACATCGACCAATACCATGGTCGATGTCGCTAAATCTAACGTGCTATAAAAATTTCTGATCTATTCGCTGGACCTTATCGAGCCGAAAGATCTTCATCGATGGATGCATTGATCTTGCCAAGAATCGTCGCAAGCTGTGCATGCTCTTCTTCGGTCAGCATGCTAAACGCATCATCAGCATATGCCTTGCGATCCTCGGATACCTTCTTTGCACGACCGCGACCTTTATCAGTCAGAAAGACACGGCTTGCACGCTTATCCTGTTCATCCTGACGACGCTCGATAAAACCTTCCTTCTCAAGCGTATCAAGAGCTTGAGTCAGCGACTGAGGACGGATTCCTAAAAGATACGCAATATTATGCTGCGTCTCACCATCTTGCATCATAAGCAGCGCAAGAATACGGTTTTGGCCATGACGCCCTGAGCCACCATGGCATTTGTGATTGCCATACCCATGAGCACATTCATCGCCCGTAGCCATAGCATTACGATTGCGACGATGACCATCATATCCGCAGGTATCGCCCTTGCAATGCTTCTTTTCGCCGCCCTGATCTTTCATACGATTCTTTACGCTCGCACGACGACTGCGACGCATCAATGTCGCAACGCGCTGCAATTCCATCATCAACTCTTCATTATCTACTGCCATAACAGAATCACCTCTCTAGTATTAGTCGGATCTCTTTAAGGAGAACCATCGCTCACAGAGATTCCGAATTCTTCTGATGACTCTATTATCGTAAGCATTCTTACTAGTTTCAATGAATATAGTAATAATCCTTACTATATTCATAAGGATGCTTACTATATGCTTCATTAAAGCATTGGTACACGCAGCTGATCGAAAAGATAACAATTAAAAATTGTATTTCTTATTTATCGGTATCCTCAATCATATCCTGCAGCTTCTTTAAATCACCCATACCCATACCATTCATTCCAGGTATGCCACGCATACGGCGACCCTTCTTCTTCCCCTTTTTGCCCTTTTTACCAGAAGGCGCAACGGAAGGCATATACTGCTTCATCATCTTTTTTGTTTCGTTAAACTTCTTTATAACCTGGTTAACTTCCGTTACCGACACTCCCGCTCCATGAGCGATACGAGCGCGACGCGATCCGTTAAGAATGTCAGGACGCTGACGTTCTTCTTTTGTCATAGAGAAGATAATCGTTTCCATACGATCAAGTGCAGTCGTATCAACCTGACCTTTAGACAACGCTTTATCCCCACCAGGCAAAGCACTTACGAGTTTAGAAACTCCACCGATCTTGCGAACTTGTTTGTTCATCGCAAGAAAATCATCAAGGTTAATCTGCGCATGCAGTAACCGTTCAGTTTGTTCCTCTTCAATTTCATCCGCATGTATCTTTGAAGCGGATTCAATCAAACTTACAACGTCGCCCATGCCCAGAATACGTTTTGCCATACGATCAGGGTGAAATGCTTCAAGCGAATCAGGTTTTTCGCCTGCACTGATAAACTTGATAGGTTTGCCAGTCACTTCGCGAATAGAGAGCGCACCACCACCACGGGCATCGCCATCCATCTTTGACATGATAACGCCATCAAAATCGACCTTTTCGGCAAAGGCTTGCGCGACGTTTACCACATCTTGACCGGTCATAGCGTCGACAACCATCAATATCTGATCAGGTTTTACTGCGGATCTAATATCGGCTGCCTCGCGCATCATCGCCTCATCGACATGCAAACGACCAGCAGTATCGATAATGACAACATCACGCAAATTGTCGATAGCATCACGCACGCCATCTTTTGCAATGCCAACAGGATCTTTTCCATCCCCGCGAAATACACGAATGCCCATCTCATCGCCGAGTGTCTGCAACTGATCAGCAGCAGCAGGACGATAGACGTCGCATGCAACAAGCAGTGGGCTGTGCTTTTGCTCACGAAGAAGATAGGCGAGCTTTGCTGCAGCGGTTGTTTTACCTGCACCTTGAAGACCAACAAGCATAATGACATTAGGAGTTCGACCCGACAAAACAAGCTGTGAGTCAGTGCGACCGAGCAACTCGGTGAGTTCATCAAGAACGACCTTGACAACATTTTGCGCTGGCGTCAAAGAATCAAGAACCTCAGCAGTCAGACAACGCTCTTTTGTCTTAGCAGTAAAGTTCTTTACAACCTTATAATTTACGTCTGCTTCAAGTAGTGCAAGACGGATTTCGCGCATCGCTGCATTAATATCGTCCTCGGTAAGCTTACCTTTACCTCGTAAACCTCCAAAAATACCTTGAAGCCGATCAGAAAGACCTTCTAGCATCAGCGACCCTCTCTTCCATGCCATCTGAACAATCGTTTGAAACGACCAACGGTCGAATCAGCTGCATCGTTGTCTGTTGCTTCCTCGACTTCTTCGTGGTCGCCAGCATCATCCTCAGCGGCTTCATCGATAGCATCAGAAGCATTGATTGCCTCTGTTTGAATATCATCTCGTGCATCTACAGATTCAGCTTGCTCGTCGATATCATTAGCATAATCAAGCTCATCATCGGATGAAGTTTCGTCCTCTTCATTAGGCAAAGACTCACAAGCGGTATCAACAGACGAGGTTTCGCTATCACTACTATCAATCGAAGTTTCATCATCTGTAGCTTCATCAGGCTCTGCTCCGATAAGTGCAGCCGCATAATCATGCGCATCAAAATCCTGCAGATCTTCGATGTTCTCGCCCACACCAATCTTAACAATAGGCAAACCAAGTTCATGAGAAACAGCGAGAGCAATACCGCCCTTTGCTGTTCCATCAAGTTTGGTAACTACAAGTCCATCTAACGTAAGCGCCTTATTAAATTCACGCGCCTGGTTCAATCCGTTCTGACCAGTCGTTGCATCAAGCACAAGCACCGTACGAACGGGCATTGACGCACGCTTACGCGTTACATCAACGACTTTTTTAAGTTCACGCATAAGATCATCAGAAGTGTGAAGACGTCCAGCAGTATCAATCAAAATCAAATTGCTATCCGCCTGCTCTGCACGCTCAATCGTATCAAAGCATACACTCGCAGGATCGCTCCCTCGTTTGCGCTCAACTATCTCGACACCAGCACGCTTCGCCCACACTTCCAACTGTTCAACTGCTGCAGCACGAAACGTATCAGCACTACCAAGAAGCACCTCACGACCACGAGCTTTTGCCTCAGAAGCAATCTTTCCTACCGTCGTCGTCTTTCCGGCGCCGTTGATACCAACAAAAAGTACCGCAACAGGTGATTCATCAAGCAAGGAATGATCTGGCACCGTAAATGCATCCGCAATACGGTCAACAAGCGCATCCATTACAGCATAGGCATCAGGCAATGCATGACGCGTTGCGTCTTCACGCATACCGTCGACAATATCAACTGCTGTCTGAGCTCCTACATCACTTAAAATCAGTGCTTCCTCGAGACCGTCCCAAAAACCATCATCCACATCTGGACCGCGGTCGAGCAGGATATTCATACGTTCGTTAAAATGTTCACGCGTACGTGACATTCCACGTTTCATATTCTCAAACATTGTCCCAACATCCTTCCCTATTGATCATCAGCGTAGCGCAAAGCTTTATCAAGACGCTGGCTGATAACCTTAGTCACACCGTCGGCATGCATGGAGACACCGTAGAGTACATCGGACATCTCCATAGTACGACGCTGGTGTGTAATCATAATAAACTGCGTTTGATCACGCATTGCATTAAGATATGCGCAAAGTCGACGAAGGTTAGTGTCATCAAGCGCGGCTTCAACCTCATCAAGAATGTAAAATGGTGTCGAACGCGCCTTATAAACAGCAAAAAGAAGCGCCATCGCCGTCAACGACTTCTCTCCACCACTCATCAACGACATTTTAACGATTCGTTTGCCTCGTGGCTGTGCATTAATTTCAACACCAGTATGTTCGGGATCATCAGCATCAACAAGCTCGAGCGACCCCGACCCACCAGGAAACAACAATGCAAATATTTCTCGAAAATTGTTATCAACTTCGTGGAAGGTGGATACAAAATCATCTTTCATACGCTGATCGATTATATGAACAATTCGCACAAGAGCCTGACGGGCCGAAACCATATCACCTAATTGCTCCGATAGATAATCGTAGCGTCGTTTGAGCTCTTCGTATTCAGTAGCTGCATCAGGATTAATCGTACCCATATTAGTAATACGGCGACGCAGCTTAAATGCATGTTCCTCTATTTTTGTACGTTCCTCAAGCTGAGGCATCTCCATTGCCTGTTCGATCGGCGTCGAGCAATCATCAGTAATCGTTTTGATTGCAGCTTCAACCTGTACTTCCATACGACCTTTTTCGACACGTACATCAGCAAGCTGCTGGTTGATCACATCAAATGAATCATGCAGTTCGCGCGTATGAGCACGTGCAGTATCAATCTGTGCATGAAGGCCATTCGACGAATTCTCTGTCGCAAGAGTATCCTCTTCGAGACGAGCCGTACGCGACTTTGCGACGTCACAAAGACTCTGGCAGAGTGTCAACAATGGATCGATGCGCTCAAGCACTGCAGACTTTCTCGATATAGTTTTACAGGCAATACGATGTTTTTCTTTGGCCTGTTCCCTATCATGGTCACGCGCCTGTCGAACGCGCTCAGCGTATGTCACACGCTCCGTGCATGTCGCTGATGCAACTTTAGCCGATGCGAGTGCCGCTTGGGAACGATCAACTTCATCTCGTAGCGGATTAAGGTCTGATTGCATCGAAGCAATCGACTTCTGAACTTCGCGAAGATGCTGCTCTAATTCATCAATGGTATTTTGAAGTGCATCAGCATCAGGCTCGGCCTTTGCAAGCGCATCTTGAGCTTGATCACGCTGGGATTCAAGCGATTCCATCTCGTGGCGAATAGAGCCAAGTTTATGAGCAGCACGTTCTGCTTCACCCGCCGCAGCATTCAAACTGCCCTGCAACTGGGCACGCTTCTGGCTAAGCGCAAGTTGAGCACTTTGCGCGTCACGCAAAGCTTGATCGGCCACTTTATATGCATGACTTGCTTTATCAAAAGCTGCACGTGCATCAACAAGATGAGCTCGCGCCGTATCAAGCAAACGCTGGCGCGTAAGAGCATTATCGTCACCTTCACCCTTGCGGGAAAAAGAACACATCCCATTAGGCCAAACGATGCAGCCATCTTGCGTAGCAGCGCACAATCCCGGAGTGTCATGTGCAGCAGAAAGAGCATCGCTGGCATCGTCGTACAGTACCACATCGCCAAGAAGTGCTTCAATAACGGATGCATCAGAAGACGGATAATCAATCACATCTATCAGTCGTTTTCCCGCTGAAGTATCAACATGGCAATGGTGCATATTCGATATAGGAAGAAGCGAAATAGCACCTGTTTCATCAGTCGTCGTCAAGCGGCTAACAATCGAAAGTGCAGCATCTGTATCGTCAACAAGAAGTCCCGACAGATGAGTACCAAGTAATCGTTCTACAAGCGCATCATATTCCTGAGGAACATGTAGCACCGATACGAGCGGACGTACTTCATGTTCGATATCTTGAGCATGGTCAAGTGCCCACGCAAGCAGAGGGTTCTCTTCTTGATGAGCGCGCTCCATATCTTCACGACTCTGAACCTCAGCTGAAAGTCGCATACACGTATCATGAGTTTCATCATTAGCAGTACGAGAGGCATCTCGAGCCACAAGCGCTTCGCCAACCGTTTGGCGAGCTTGATCTTCGCGCTCGGATACTTCGGCAAATTCCTGATTAGTTCGATCTTTGGATTCAACAGCCTCATCATTGGCATGTTGAGCATCAGCAAGCTGTTGAGATAATTCACTTTCGTGCGCTTCAATGAGCTTTGCATGCGCACGGTTCTGAGAAATAACCTCTTTCGTATGCGCCTGACGCTTACGAGCTTCATCCATCTCACGCTGCGTACGACGTCGATCTGCATATGCTGCATCAATCTTGTCCTGCAAAGCACGGCGCTGATCCGTTAGCTCTTTATCATGAGCAGATGCCTGTTCAAGCGTATGTTGTGCAGTCACACGTTCGGCCTGAGCCTGGTCATATGCTTGGTTGGCTTCATCACATTGCTGATCCAAATCACGAATGGCTTGGTCATCGCCATCAAGTGATATGCGCAATTCGGAAAGGTACGTTTGCGATGAGCGCTTCTTTTCATGGAGGAGCAAAACATTCGCGTCAAGACGATCGAGTGACGTCTGTGCCCGACGATAGCGCTGAGCTATTGTACCAGCATCGTTGGCAGCATCACGCAGTTGTCCTTGGAGTCGCTCAACTTCTGCATCAGCCTGCTCAATAGCCGCATGACAATCGGTAATCTGTGACTGAAAATCTTTTTCACGCGTACCAATTTCGTCCCACGATTGTTGTAAAACGCGTAGATCATCGACAGCAAGATCAAGATTAAGTTCTGCAAGCTCACCAGAGAGTTCTCGATACTTCATTGCGCGCTTAGCTTTGCGCTCCAATGGACGAATTTGGCGTTCAACTTCGCCAACAATATCTTTTACGCGTGTTAGATGAACGTCCATCTGAGCAAGCTTACGCTCGCTTTTCTCTTTGCGTTGACGATGTTTAAGAACGCCAGCAGCCTCTTCGATAAGCGCACGACGATCCTCCGGTTTAGATTGAAGGATCGAGCTTAAATGGCCCTGCGAAATAATTGAATGTGTTCCTGTACCGATACCGCTATCATGCAGAATATCCATGACATCCATGCGACGGGCAGATGCACCATTGATCAAATATTCGCTCTCACCGTTTCGATACATGCGTCGGGTAAGGGCAATCTCTGTATAATCGATAGGAATCGTACCGTCAGAGTTATCAAGAATTAAATCGACTTCTGCAAGTCCAGCAGGCTTACGAGCAGACGAACCAGCAAAAATGACATCTTCCATTGCCTGGCCACGAAGATGTTTTGCGTTGCGCTCACCCAAAACCCAGAGTACCGCATCGGATATGTTCGATTTACCCGAGCCATTAGGCCCGACAACTGCAGTCAAGCCCGGCTCGAATGAAAGAACACTTCGATCTGCGAATGATTTGAACCCCTTGAGCACTAACGATTTAAGATACACGGTTACCCTTACCTCTGCCGATCGCGCGCGGCATCCTTTTTGCTCTTGCGAAGCGCCTTGGCACGGGCTTTCTCCTGAGCCTTTTCTTGTTTCACAACTGCACGCTCCGCCTTTGCTTGGGCGCGCTGACTCGTTTTCTTTTTCTTAGCTTTAGCATTCGCTTCAGCCGAAGAGGACGGCTCACGATCAAACAAACGACTACTCATACTCTGAAGTGCAGTTTGCGCAGCTTTGCTCTCAGATTCCTTTTTAGTACGCCCGACACCGCGTGCAAGCGCTTTAACGCCAGCAAATACCTGTGTCACAAACGTACGATCATGTGGTGGTCCTTGCGTTTCAATCAACTTGTATGTTGGCGTAATACCGTCTTCCTGCAAACGTTCTTGCAAAACGCTTTTAGGATTTTCGGGTTCACGAGCCATATCAAGATCCATTTGGGTTACTAACGTCGTATCAACAAAACGACGAGCAACTTCTATACCGCCATCAAGGAAAAGAGCAGCAACGGTCGCTTCATATACATTTTCGAGAGCCGAATGCAATCCGCGCTTGCCTGTGCCACGCTCCGATAAACCAAAAATAATGAAATCGCCGTATCCTAGTTTCTCTGCAACACGAGAAAGCGTTGCACCAGATACAAGCGAAACCTTAATACGAGTAAGTCCACCCTCATCAATCTCAGGGTATCGGTGAAAAGCAGCATTGGCCACAATAGAGCCAAGTATGCTATCACCTAGAAATTCAAGACGCTCGTATGAATACTTAACGGGTTTTCCCTCAACGGCAGAAGGATGAGTAATCGATGAGAGCAGATAGTTGCTATTGGAAAAGTGGTAGCCAAGAACCTCTTCCGCTCGATCGAGCTTCTTCTTCTGTTCATCTGTCAATCCCATAATTTGCTCCGCGATAGCGGTGTCCTTCCCCTCATTGAGACCGTAGCATCAGCGTCCGATGCAACATTTACTTAATTTTACCCGATCATACATCCTGATCGATGGTCTGCGCGATTAAATCAGAAACATGCAACCGAACTGTTTTCGATGCCGTTAAAATACCATTTTTTATTGCAGTTTCGTTAGATGCACCATGACCAACAATACATGCACCTTTTACTCCGAGTAGTGGCGCGCCACCATAGGTATCAGAACTTACCGTCTTCTTGAGCGCCTTAAGACGAGACTTCACCAAAACCGCAGCTAACATCGTTGCAATGTTTGATTTGAACACACCTTTGAGCGCATTAAAAAGTGCTCCAGCGGTGCCCTCAATCGTCTTGATGCACACATTACCGGTAAAGCCATCCGTTACAAAGATATCGAACGTACCCGCAGCAATATCTGTTCCTTCGCCATTCCCAACAAAATGAGGAACCTTTTGCTTAAGAAGATCATGACACTCCTGTGCGAACTCAGATCCTTTTGCATCCTCGGAGCCAATATTAAGCAAAGCAATACGTGGATCTTTCCACTCAAGTACCTGTTCCGCAAAGATATCAGCCATCTGAGCAAACTGCACAAGGTATTCTGGTTTACAGTCAGCATTTGCTCCAACATCGCACATAACTACCGGACGCTTAGGCATAGGAAGAATTGTGCATAGAGCAGGACGAATGATTCCTTTAATTCGTCCGATAATAATCGTCCCCGCTGCAAGACAAGCACCCGTTGAACCAGCGGAGAAAAAGCCTTGAGCTTTACCCTCGCGGACTAAACGACATCCTACAACAAGAGAGGAATCCTTCTTTTTACGCACAGCACGAGCAGGATGTTCCCCCATAAGAACTTCTTCAGTACAGGGCACTGCAGTGCATCGTTCATGATTTTGCGCAAACGGTTCAACAACATCAGCTGGACCGCAAAGAAGAATTTCAAGCTCATGATCTTGCTCAAGAGCAGCTTCTACTCCAGGAAGTACAACCTCGGGACCTTTATCGCCACCAAGTGCATCGACTGAAATTGTTACCGCATTTTCCATACCCTACTCCTTATAGCGTGCATAGCTTAAAAACCAAGCACGCAATATAGAAAGACCTCCGAACCATGACGGAACGGAGGTCGACTCTTAACATACAAACATGTATCGGCTATGCAGTCTCGATGACCTCACGGTCGCGATAGTAGCCACAATTCGGGCATACGCGATGAGGAAGTTTAACTTCGCCACACTGCGGGCATACCGAACGTGCAGGCATAGCAACCTTATCATTTTCACTGCGGCGCGCATGTGTACGCGAACGGCCCATCTTACGTTTAGGTACTGCCATAGCTAATCTCCTTCTTGCAACGGACATCATGTCCGGTTGATACTATCTTTGAACACGCGACGAATCATTTTAACAAACTGCAAACCGTAGCGCAATACCCCGATCGTTTGCGCACGATCCCTCCATGTTGACTCCGTTACGAACGGTCAGCGTTGGAATCACCATCTGACGTGGAATCATCATCCGACGAAGACGATTCTGAATCAGACAAATCAAGGCCGGCAAGCGCAGCAAACGGATTAGACGCTGAATCAGTTAATTCATCATGCGCATGCTCTTTAGCACAATCGCAGGTTCCCTTGTTAAGATTAATACCGCAATATGGGCAGAGTCCCTTGCAGTTCTCGTCGCACAATGGCACCAGCGGAAGATCCATAATAATTGCCGAGCGAAGTATCGGTTCCAAATCGATAACGTTATCCTCAGGAAGTACCTGATATTCATCAGGCTCCATATCCTCAGGCTTAGTATCCTCATCCAGAATGTAGTACCCTTCGACCTCTCCCATAATGGAAAGCTCAAATGGTTCCAGACAACGAGAACATGACGTACGACCAGTGCCCTCGACCGTTCCAGAAACAAGCAAAGCATCTCCTGTATTGTTTACCATCACATGCCAAGTAAGCGGTTCAGGAAAATCATAGAGATCTGGTCCCGAAAGCAACGTATCGAGTTCATACGATCCGTCAAAGGACAAGCTCCCCGCCGGAGCGAAGAGCTCATCAGGAACAGTGATCTGAGGAGCGCTCATCGTGTAGTACTACCCGTCCCTGTAGTACCCGATCCACCATTGCTGATCGAATTTGAATTGAGACGATCGCGACAGCGACGAACGTTATTAAGAAGCGTATCAAGGCTTTGCTCGACATGGCCAAATACCTCATCGGCATAATCTTCTGCGCCAGCTCTTGTCTGCCTCTCGAGTTCACGAGCATCTGACATAATTGTGTCAGCCTGCTGCTGGGAAATTCGGACGATCTCTTGCTCACTTGCGATCGTCATCGCCTGACTCCGCGCATCTTCTATCATACGATTCGCTTCTGCCTCGGCATCGTCGAGCAGACTTTGACGCTCACGAACAATTTGCCTGGACTGAGCAAATTCGCTCGGAAACGTGTCGCGAATATCATCAATAATTTCATAAGCGGCCGATACGTCAACTTGACGCAGATTGCCCTTGCCGAAAACCGGCTTAGCGTCTTCTAAAAGGATCGAGAGTTCCTCGACCAATCCCAAGACCCCTGTTTCGTCCATGGTATTCCTTCCGCTGCGTACATTTATGCTGCATTATCACATGGGTGTTCAATCGTTATAACCTTTGTAATTCTACCATTCATCACCGTTTTGCCAACCCATGCATTCATAGAGCATGCATATCCTTTGGCGAGAACGGTCGAATTACGCACTCTTTTAAACCAGTTCAATGAAACTTTTGAGCTAATAAACTCTATATCATTCAGTAACAGCTGACAAATGATATTTCGCACAAAGCGCACGATAGACACACGGTGGAACAAACTGTTTAAACGGTCCATCGAGCGATGCAATTTCGCGCACAACTGATGAAGAAAGATACATATATTGTGGAGGCGACATAATGAATACCGTTTCGAGATCCTGCTGGATCGTATAGTTCATCGCCGTCATCTGAAATTCGTACTCAAAATCGGTAATTGCGCGCAATCCCTTGACGACAACATTTGCATGCATGCGACGAGCAAAGGTAACGAGTAGATCATCGAAACCGCACGCACTCACATTCTCCATGGATGCCGTTGACTCCCGAACCATTGAGACACGTTCATCTAGCGAAAAGAGCGGTCCCTTAGGTCCCTTACGAGGAGATGCAGCGACCCCTACGATGACTTCATCAAAAATCTGTGAGGCTCGACGAATAACATCCATATGACCTTCAGTTATAGGATCAAATGTACCAGGTACTATCGCTCGCTTCATACAGATTTCCTCTTCACTATATCGACGATTGTATCGCCATACGCTTTATGCTTTACTAGTTCCCATTCTAATCGACTAAACGCCGGTAATGTCTCTAGATCAAAACGATTATCGTGTTCGTACACGCACAGAGCCTGACGGTCAACGTAGTCATCTCGTATCATCGTTTCCAGAAGTGAGCACACATCATCAGGATCAAGAGCGTAGGGCGGATCAAGAAACACAATGTCATAGGCTCCTTGACGGCAACGAGGAAGACGGCTAAGTACATCAACCCGATTGATACAAAAATGATCGGATTCAATAAATGATGTATTGGCCTTAAGCATAGCGAGTGCTTGCTTATCTCGATCGCAGAGACATGCAAATGACGCACCACGAGATAGCGCTTCTATACCAAGAGCCCCGCTCCCCGCAAACGCATCAAGAACACGTGCATCATCCCATGATCCACGCAAACTCAGCAACGAGCTCATCAAGGCTTCGCGTACGCGATCGGTCGTCGGTCGAGTGTTTCTGCCCCGTGGCGCTTTAAGCGGACGCCCTCGATACATTCCAGCTATGACACGCATTACGAAATCTCCTTTCCGGGAGATCCAAAAATCATTTCAACTTCATGGCGAAGCGCCCGATGATCAACTTCGCTCAAATCTGGATCGACATCGATAATAGCTCGCGCATCATCATGAGCAGCCTCGATCATCCGTGCATCGCGCGCAATATTGACAAGTTTGAGTGATGAAGCGCCATGCTGACGATTGCCAAGAATATCTCCTTCACGTCGAAGAGAAAGATCATATTCTGCCAAGCTAAATCCATCAGAAATGTTTTCCATAGCCGACAAGCGTTTGAGTGCGGTTGGTGCTTTAGATCCCGATACAAGACACACATGTCCAGCCAAGGTTCCTCGACCCACACGACCACGAAGCTGATGAAGTTGCGCAAGGCCAAATCGATCAGCATCCTCGATAATCATTACCGTTGCATTAGGAACATCAACGCCAACTTCGATAACGGTCGTCGCAACCAGCACGTTAATATCACCAGCAAGGAACGCATCCATTGTCTCTTGCTTTTGCTCACTCTTCATATGACCATGTAGCATTTCAACACGATAACCAGCAAAAACTTTGCGCAGTTGTGCTGTTTCAGCACGTGCTGCACGTGGATTATCATCCTGTATATCATCATACGATTCTATACTGATATCGGCATAGGCATACGATTCTTCAGTAGCATCCGAAGGAGAATCGCGCCGGCCGATAAGCGGACATACAATATACACTTGCTGTCCAGCCGTAAGAGCTTCACGCGCAACATCATATGCTTCGTTTCGACGTGAGTGGGAAAAGACTTGAGTTACCGTCGGTTCATGAGCAAACGGACGCTCATGGATATACGAAAGTGTCGTATCACCGTAGAGAGCAAGCGCCAAACTACGCGGAATAGGGGTAGCTGTCAAAGACAGTACATCGGCGCCATCCCCTTTTGCCTCTAAAGCTGCTCGTTGATCGACACCAAATCGTTGTTGTTCATCAATAACAACCAGGCTGCAAGATTGAGGGCAAACATCTTTTTCGAGCAGAACGTGAGTGCCCATAAGAATGTCTAGGTCACCCGATGCAAAGCGCGCCGTCAGATGTGCCCGTTCCTCATTAGATGTCGATCCCGTCAGCACAGCCCAAGAAATATTGGCTTGGTCAAACAGTGGACCAATCGATCGCGCATATTGAGATACCAATACTTCTGTTGGGCCCATCATCATTCCCTGGGTTCCCGTATCCGCGCATGTTGCAAGTGCACATGCGGCAAGTATGGTTTTACCGCAACCAACATCACCAAGTACAAGATGCTTAGCACTACGAGGAGCAGCAAGCGCCGCAAGAATATCATCACGTGCCGCCTTCTGCTCATCGGTATACGTAAAAGGAATTGCAGCCTCAAGTGATTTGAGATGCACACCGTCAACAACATGCGACGTTGGATGATGCTGTGCCTGCCATTGAGCACGCTGCGATAAAAGACGAAGCTCAAGCAAGAGTACTTCATCATATGAAAGACGACGGCGTGCTTGTACTGCTTCATCCATCGTATAAGGAAAATGAATCGCTTGCAGAGCACATTGACGACTATGCAAACGATATTTAAGACGCAAACTAAGTGGAAGTGGGTCATCGATTCCCGCGCACCTATCGAGCGCGTTTCCTACAAGACGGCGCATCCATGCACCAGAAATCGAAGAGGTCGTTGGATGGACAGGTATAATAATGCCCTGCTGTTCATCCACGTGATCTTCGATCAATTCAATATTCGGATTGGTCATACGTCTGAATCCGTAGTTAAATTCAACTTTGCCCGAAACAGCAACGCGATCATCTTGATGATAGCGACGAGCAATCCATGGCTGACGAAAACAGGTAACGATTAGCGTTCCTGTATCGTCCACGACGGTGATTTCGGTTAACTGTAAATGTGGTCGCGGCTGTTTAAGCTCGATTTTATAGATGGATCCCAAAATCGTAGAGCCCTCGCCAAGAGGTGCATCGACGATTGTCGACACTCGTGACATATCAAGATAGCGACGTGGATAATTAGAAAGCAAGTCTCGCGTCGAATAGATGGCACGTTTTGCAAGACCGCGTGCTCGAGCGGCAGAGACACCAGAAACTTCTGTTACAGGAGTATCGAGAGCGAGCGTGGCAGAAATACGATCAGCCGGCAGGGAGGAATATTTCCCTGCCGTATCAGCGCGTTGCCCGTCCATCGACACAGCTATTCTATTCGACCGACATCACAATAGGATACAAAGGTTGATCCCCACGATGAGCATCGATCTCGAGATCATCGTATGTGTCCTCAATCTTCTCAACGAGACCCTTAAAATCGTCATCGTCTAAATCACTACCTGCAAGGATAGTCAAAGTATCAGCATCATCGGCATCCATGAGCTCAAGCAGCTGCAAAGTGACAGCTGTAACCGAGGCGCCAATTGCATCAATTGAGCCATCGAGGATTCCGATCGTATCACCCTTTTTGATACTATTACCTTTACTGTCTTTAGCATCCTTGATTGCACAGGTTACTTCACCTGTTTTGACATCATCTAGAACGTCTGTCATAGCAGCAACATTCTCATCAAGCGTCTTTTGCGCATCCACTGCAAAGAGCGCTTCGAACGCCTGAGGAACACTGCGCGTTGGAACAACGCCACACGGTACCTTAGACAGGCCTATGCAGCTCTGCGCCGCAAGAATAATATTCTTATTATTAGGCAAAATGATAACAGCATCAGCATTAAGCGAATTGACAGCATCAAGCAAATCCTTTGTCGAAGGATTCATCGTCTGCCCACCGGATACAACGTAGTCGACACCGAGACTTTCAAGGATCTTAGCATTGCCCTTGCCTGCTGCAACAGCAACGATGCCCAGCGCCTTATGTGCAGGCTTAGCTGTCGTCTCTTCTTCGGCTAACTTAGCATTACGCTGCTCGGACTGAAGCTGCATATTGTGAATATAAACTTCGGAAATCTGGCCACGCTCAAGCATCCATGAAAGTACCTTATCAGGCGTATTAGTATGGACATGAACCTTGAAATGAGGCGTTTGGCCAACGAGCAATTCGCAGTCGCCCATCGTTCCCAAAAACTCTAGTCCTTCATCAACAGAAAGCGTATCCGAGTGCATCAGAAATTCGGTGCAATAGCGGAAACGAGATCCTTCCCAATCGTTAATCTGTTCAATCTCAACTTTAGGAGCCACACTCGTACGAGCGGCACTCAGTTCATCGCCAAGTTGCCCTTCGACACCCGTCAAGGCCGCAGCAAAACCATCGAATAAGATGCTCAGACCAAAGCCACCCGCATCAACAACATTGTTTTCCTTGAGCACAGGAAGCAAATCAGGCGTGCGCTGAACCGAAGCATAAGCCTCGGTAACAATAGACTGAAGAGCCTCATCGGTATCGAGGCGCTTACGCTGCGCCTTATGAGCTGCAGATGCAGCATCCTTCAAAACGGTAAGAATGGTGCCTTCTACAGGCTTTCTAACAGCCTTAAAAGCTACATCGACGGCATGCTGAAATGCAGTGTCAATGCTCTCTGTATCTAATGTTTCGGCAGTGGCAAGTCCCTCGCACAATCCGCGAAATATTTGCGAGGTGATAACGCCTGAATTACCACGAGCGCCCATAAGCGCCCCAACGGTAATAGCTTTAGCGATCTCATCTTTACCCGCTCCTATGGGGAGCTGTGCCAGATTGTCTACAACCGTCTTAACGGTCAGAGACATATTGGTTCCCGTATCTCCATCGGGGACCGGAAAAACGTTCAAACGATTGATCTCGTCCTTGCGCTCCGTCAGCGTTTTACTTGCGGCCGCAATGGCATTCAAGATGTCGTTTGTAGTGTATGTTTCAGACATCGGTCTTCTAACTCTCCTTGTTTCCGTCAGATAGAACAGTAAAAATCAAACATCACTGTTAACGTCGAACTTTGACACCCTGAACATGAACGTCCACGCCGAGAAGAGGCACACAGGCAAAATGGGTCAAAGCAAACGTGACTTGTTCGACAAGATTACGGGAAACGACATTGATATTAGTACCATATTCAATGACAACGTACAGATCGGCACGAACGCCGTTTTCTTCAGATGTAATAATAACGCCTCGGCGTAGCCGAGAAGCAGGAAGCATCTTCACGATTCCATCAACCGCAGAAGGTGCGGCCATACCTACAACGCCATAACATTGGAGCGCCGCATTGCCAGCCAGGTCAGCTAATACATCATTGGCGACATGCAAATCGCCGGGGATTGTCTCAGCCATGCAATTTCCTTTCACGATACGCAATTGAACACACGTTTTCACGTCTGGTCTTTCTTTATGAGTATACCGCAAGCTAGACGTAGCGCATAAGTCATGTAAGCGTATACAGCGATACTCCTTGAGTTTCCCATTTGAAGCTCTCATTTTGTAAAAATAGTGAGAATCAACGCTCAGACGCACCTGAATCTTTGATTTACGCCTGATATGTGATATATTACGAAGGCTTTTTGCTAAACATGCTTGTCTATACAAGCCGAAACATATTTGTCTGGAGTGATTTTTAATGTCTAAGGTCTGTGAAATCTGCGGGAAAGCACCTGCCGCTGGTCGTAACGTGAGCCATTCCCATAAGGGAACCAACCGTATGTTCCGCCCGAATGTACAAAAGATTACCATCAAAGTTGACGGCAAAGTAAAGCATGCCAACGTATGCACCAAGTGCATCAAGGCTGGTAAGGTTGAGCGCGCTTAACTCGTTTGAATCACTTTGGACGAAGTTTCCGTCCGTTATAAACGAATGAAACATCAAATGCCCCGATCACTGATCGGGGCATTTTTATATCAAACTAGGCTTATAGGACAAAATGTGTGTCCAATTATGGGTGTCGGTGCAGGTCGGCGCCCATAATTTATAGAAACAAGTCAAAGAATAAACCTGCTTTACCTTATGCGTAGTTACTTGAGAAACGACGAAAAATCGAATGCAGACTTGATTTCGTCAAAAGCATCCTTAAGTTCATGAGCAACGGCAGCGCCATCCTTATAGATCTCATTAAGATCGTCAGTTGCCCCCTGAACCTTTTCATACTCAGCATTGTGCTCTTCACTATCTGCGGAGTCTTCCTCAGCGTCATCTTCTACAGATTCCGCATCCTCGGAATCGACATCTTCAGACTCGGATTCCTTGGAATCAGTTATTTCTTGATCATCACTATCAGATTCAGCAACTTCCTGATCAATAGATTCAGATTCGACAGCCTCTTGGCTTTCCTCTATTTCATCGGCATCGGTACGGCTGGTTGTTTCGTCGGCCATGGTGTCTCCTATCTGCGGTTCTGCTGTTTAAGAACCCGTTCGATCGAACGCTGCGAATCACGAGCCGCCATGCTTGCTCGCTTATCGTAGAGCTTCTTTCCCTTACAAACAGCAAGTTCGACCTTAACGAGGTTATGCCTGGTAAAATACATCTTTATGGGAATAAGTGCCATCCCCCGCTCCCGCGTCTCCTGAGATAAAGCACGAATCTCATTGCGATGAAGCAAAAGCTTACGACGACGATCAGGCTCAGGATTGCATAAGTTCCCATGACTATAAGGATGAATATGCAAATTATTGAGCCAAACTTCGCCGTTACGTATAAGCGCAAAGCAATCCGTCAACTGGCAATTGCTCTCACGCAGAGAGCACACTTCGGTACCCGTTAAGACAATACCTACCTCAAACGTACGAAGAATTTCGTATTCGTGAAAAGCCTTGCGGTTTTTTGCTATCAGACGTTCTTCGCGCTTCATATCCTACATCCCCGGGACAAACGATACATCTTCATCAAGATCAAGAATAAACCGAGAAAGTAGTTTGGCGCAAGCATCAACGTCATCGAGAGAAATTACCTCGGTAGGCGTATGCATATAACGCAGTGGCAGCGATACTAATCCGCATGCTGTACCTCCGCGAGATACTTGAATTGCGCCGGCATCCGTTCCCGTTACCCCAGGCTCTGCTTCAAGCTGATAATCAATATGTTCAGCCTCAGCAGAAGCAATTAATCGCTCAGTGACAACAGGATTGCAATTTGGTCCACGTGCAATTACCGGGCCAGATCCACAAGCGATTGAGCCAAACTTTTCTTTATCGATATGAGGATAATCCGTTGCATGAGTGACATCAAACGCAATACCCACATCAGGATTTACACCATATGCGCTGGTGATTCCACCGCGTAAACCAATTTCCTCTTGCACAGTCGCCGCACAAATATAATCACCAGGAGCACCGCCCGCTTCTTTGATAAGCTCCATAGTGCGAATAGCGATAAACACACCAGCTTTATCATCAAATCCTCGAGATACCGCCATGTGAGTGCCAAAGGGTTCAAAGCCTACAGCAAACGTCATCGTATCGCCGATGCGCACCTTACTTTTTACCTCATCAGCTGACATGCCCAGATCTACAACAAGCTGATTAACCGGCGTAACCGTTTTACGCTCATCAGCAGGAACAAGATGGATCGGTTTACGGCCAATAACACCACGTAGCGGTTTACCTTCACAATGGACATCAACGCGCATTCCTGGCATCAATCCAGCATCGATTCCGCCAACTGTTGTAAAGCTAATAAATCCTTCGTCAGAAATATAGCGCACCATAAGTCCGATTTCGTCCATATGAGCAGCAATCATTACCGATGGGGCGTTCTGCGACGTTCCTGACAACCGCGCATGGACGGATCCCATTACATCGGTTTGCACTTCATCAGCCGTATTGCCCAAACGCTCACGAACGAGCCGTGCGACGTTCGATTCAGTACCCGTAACTGAAGGCGTTTCTAGAATTGTTTTGAGAAACTGTTCATCTTTGCTATCCATATATATATGCTCCTCTTTATATGCGAACACTTAGTATACCCAACAACGTATGCCTCGCGAAAGGTCACGAAGCGACTTTACCTGCAAGTCTCATATCAAGTCGACGCGCATGCTCGGGAGCAGCAACAATAGCAACGTCAAGCGGCTGACCTAATCGATATATACGACCCGAAGATTGCCCTCGAAGAAGGTGGCGTGCAACATCAAGTGCAAAGTAATCCTCACCAAGAGCCCTAACGGGAATTAGTCCTTCGACGGTGTTATCCAGACGGACATAAACGCCATAGGTTGTTACGCCAGAAATCATACCGCGAAACGACAACCCAACTGACTGACGCATATATTCGACAAGTTTAAGTTCCTGACTTTCTCGCGCTGCTTCATCTGCAATGCGTTCCATCGCCGATGCGTGTTCGGCAATGCTAGGCGTCGCATCACACTGTTGCGTATAGGTATCGCTCGGATGGAAGATAAGGGCTTTAAGCATACGATGAACGACAAGATCAGGATAACGTCGAATTGGACTGGTAAAATGACAATATGCCTCACTTGCTAGACCATAATGCGGTCGACAGTCTGGAGCATAAACCGCACGTTGCATCGAGCGAAGAAGCAACGACGACACGAGCGGTGCTTCGGTACGCCCTTGTGCTCGACGAAGCACGTCCTGAAGAGCATGCGGATCACCACACACAAATGCGTCTTGATCAATACCCTTCATCGAATCGAATTCGGTAAGAACTGCAAGTGTGTCCTTAAGATTGTCGATGATCGGAGCATCATGGACACGAAAAACTCCCGCAGAATCTGTATCACGCAGACGACGAGCAACACATTCATTCGCAAGAATCATTGCCTCCTCAACGCACGATGTTGCCTGTGTCCGCTGACGAATACGCACATCAACGGGATGTCCATCACCGTCAAGAACAACTTTGGCCTCTACGGTATCAAAATCGATGCTACCAGCCTCTTGGCGTCGACGATGGAGCGTCGATGCAAAACGAGACAAATGAGGGAGCCTTTCAATAAGTGATGACCATACATTTTTTGTAGGAGAAGAAGCTCCCGCTGGGGTCGCCTCATTATTCATAGCCTGCACGATTGACGATTGAGGAAGATGATCACGTGATCCATCAAGACATACCTGAACCTGCTCATAAGAAAGACGAACATTGGAGCATATGAGCGAAGGATAGATATCGTAGCTCAGAATACGGAAATCCTGATCAAATATTACATCAACTGTTAACGTTCTTCTTGTCTGATCAGGCATAAGAGAAGCTTTATCCGACGAGATTGGAAAGGGAAGCATAGGAATTACGCGATCAGCAAGATATACGCTCGTCGATCGTTTGCGTGCATCAATATCTATTGCACCATTCCATGGAACATATGCAGATACATCAGCAATATGAATTCCAAGACGCCATTTATCATCATCGATCGGATCTAGTGATAAGGCATCATCAAAGTCACGCGCATCAATAGGATCGATCGTACAGACAAAGCGATCGCGAATATCACGATAGCCCGATTGAACAAGAGCGCTATAATCCTCATCTTCCGATTGAATCCGGCGTGCCTCTTGTTCAGCAGCATCGGAAAAATCGGTATCAAGATGGTGATGTGCAATGAGCGTCTCTATATCGAGGTTTTCATCACCTTGATGCCCAATAACGCCCTCAATTACACCAGTAGCAGCAGATGAACGTGTGGGAAAAGCCGTTATATGCACACGAACAAGATCGCCATCACATATCGATGGATTATCGGAGCGCTGAGTGAAGATGTCATGCTTAATATGGATATCTTCAGGGATGACAACGCCAAACGGATCTGCAATCTCATATCTGCCAATAAGTGTGTCGTGAGCACGCATAACAATACGCACAACACGAGCAGTAGGTTTTTCGCCTATATGATTATGCGCCTTCGATGTTTGTGCATGATTCTGATTGACCGAAGACGGAGCTATCTCAACAAGATCGCCATCGAATGCTGACGCAGTTTTAGACGCAGGAATAAAGAAGACGCCCTCAGCTGTTGTAACAAAACCAAAGCCATCAGCTGTAATGGAAATGACTCCACGTGGATTGCTTCTGGGATGGCGTCTGGTCTTAGATCTCGAACGACCCATGACCATACACGCTAACGGACGAGCGACGATGCCGTATCAACAGCAAGCGTCTTTTGATTATCTGTTGAGCTTCCGGAATCAAGCGCAACCTGAACATTAGGTTTAATACCAACGCCGTCAATGGTATGACCAAGTGGCGTCTTATAAGCAGCAGATGTAAAGCGAAGCGCTCCACCCCATGACAGCTCCTGGATCGACTGAACCGATCCTTTACCCTGTGTTGTCTCACCAACGATCGTAGCGCGTTTATTGTCTTGTAAGCCACCAGCAATAACCTCAGCCGCTGCAGCCGTATTCTTATTTACGAGTACAACAAGAGGTGCATCAGTCACGGTGCTCCCCGATGCCGTCTTTGTTACAAGCGATTGCTTTGTCTGAATTTCTGCGACAACTCCACTCTTTACAAACAGTGAGGTAAGATCAACCGATTGCGTAAGATATCCGCCTGGATTATCGCGCAAATCAAGTACATAGCTCTGAGCTCCCTCGGCCATAAGCGTAGAGACAGCTTGGCGAACGAGCGAAGCAGAATTTTGCGTTACTTGAGAGAGTTTAATATATCCGACATTATCGTTAACGAGCTCAGTCGTTACATTAGCCTCGAGCATATCAGAGCATTCGACGGTTACCGTATATTCCGTACCGCCATCGGCATCGATCGTCGCAGGACGACGAAGCGTCAATACAACTTCTTCTCCAGCACTCTGGGCAATCTTCTTGGTAACTTCGATTTGAGACCAACCATTTTGGCCTCGATCGCCATCGATAGCAACAATGAAGTCGCCAGACTGAATACCCTTGCCCTCAGCCTCTGAGCCAGCAAAGACATCAGTGACATATGCCTTGCCCTCATACTCTCCAAATAGAACGCCAATACCCGTATACGTTTTGGATGTATCTTTGAGGTACGACTCATAATGAGACTCGTCGTAATAGCGAAGATAGGAATCATTAACACTTCCTGAAGCACTTTGCAGCATATCATTCGTCGCTCGATCAAGATCGAGCGAATCAATACTCTGACCGCTAATGATTCCTTCGAATTCAGCAATGCGAGCCGATAGCGCATCATAGGTACTGCCGCTCACGGTCATTCCAGGATTTTGTTCTTCGTCAGCTACAGTCGTCGAAAATCCCAACGCATGAAGCGCGTCGGGATTTCCGCGAAGTATAAAGCCACAGACAAAAGCGAAGCAGATGCAAATAATTATAAACATAATGCGCATTGCTCTATGCGTCTGCACATCCTGTTTGCGCAGTGAATCGCTCTTTTTCCTTGTCATGCAGTACCTTCTCTATAGCTATTTGATACGACGGTAAATCATATCCTACACCTTAAGATAACGACGCATCGCGAGTGTGGAGCCAAGAAGACCAATAAGCAGGCCAGCTACTGCAAGAATTACATAAATCATCAGGTACGATTCACCCGAAATATTAATCGGAAGCCATTGCATTGCTCCCTGGATTTTCGGAATCGCAAATTGACGCAGCAACTCCAAACCGATAATAGCAAACACAGCGCCAATCAATGCGTGGAGAGCACCTTCCATCAGGAATGGCCCACGAATAAAGTTATTCGATGCACCAACAAGTCGCATAATCGCAATTTCTTTTCGACTCGCAAGAATCGAAAGACGAATCGTATTGTTGATGAATACGAATGCAATAAAGATGAGCAATATGACAAGTGCAACACCAATATAGCGAACGTAATTAGTCAGCGTGAATAGCTTCTCGACCGTCTTCTGTCCATACCTAAGCGAGTCAGCCGGATTTGATGGGTTATCGCAGACAGACTGGAAATCGGAACTATTTTGAATTTGCTGAGCGATACCTTCGACGCCTTGAGCATCAGAAAGCTCGACGTCGATAGAAGCAGGAAGAGGATTCTGCCCATCAAGCTGATTTACAATCTCAGGATTGCTTGTCATCGAAGACTTAAAATTCTCAAGCGCTTCATCTTTGGTAGTAAATGATACGCTTTTAACGCCGTCAAGACCGCTGATGTAGTTCTCCAACGTCGAAATATCCGACTCGGAAGCACCGTCCGAAACGTATGCCGTAATCGATACTTTACTTTCGACTGATTTAACGACATTGTCCACAACGAAACCACCGATGCAGAAAATACCAATAATAAGCAGCGAAAGGAAGATCGTTACGATCGATCCTAATGTTGTAGATAGATTACGAGCAAAGCCCTTAACGGACTCGCTGAGAAAATAAAAGAAACTAGACATCGAAGCCGTACACCCCCCTGTCCTGGTCACGCGTCAGATGGCCGCGATCTAGAGCGATTACACGGCGACGCATGTTATCGACCATTTCACGATCGTGTGTAGCAACGAGTACCGTTGTACCCGTACGATTAATTCGTTCAAGAAGATCCATAATGCCACGCGACGTCTGAGGATCCAAATTACCGGTAGGTTCGTCGCAAACAAGCAGCGGTGGACGATTGACAATAGCGCGTGCAATAGACACACGTTGTTGTTCGCCACCAGAAAGCTGGTCAGGACGCTTACTCAATTTGTCCTGCAAGCCAACAAGGCGCAGTACCTCTGGCACCTGGGTCTTGATGACATGACGCGATTTGCCGATTACTTCAAGAGCAAACGCAACGTTCTCGAATACGGTTTTATTCGGCAACAATTTAAAGTCCTGGAATACACAGCCGATGTTACGGCGCAGATACGGCACACGCCAGTTGCGCATCGTGGACAAGTCTTCATTCGCAATATAAATATGGCCTTGAGTTGGCTTAAGTTCACGAATAATCATACGAATAAACGTGGACTTGCCGGACCCAGAATGACCGACGAGAAAGACAAATTCGCCCGCATATACTTGTACGGATATTTCATTTAGAGCTGGTTTATTAGGTTGAGCCGGGTAAATCTTAGTCACATGATCGAACGTAATGACTGGCGTACCCGTAGGCTGCGGCGAAGATGATACATCTACGTCGGGCAAGGTTGACGACAGCTGAGCCGTTATATCTTTCGAATGGCTCGCATGCGCCGACACCGGCCGATCCCTGCGTGCAGAGATCCCCTGGCTATTCGCATTTGTCACAGACTACTCCGTTCATATTGTTGATGTACTGAGACACGGTAAATTCTAGCAGACACCTTTACGAGCTTTAACCTTCTCCACAGCTTTAACAATGGAAGGCGCATCCAGCCCAAAGTGGTGCATTAGTTCCTCAAAGGATGCAGATTTGCCAAAATGATCTCTGACTCCGATGCATTCAAGAGGAGCTGGATACTGAGTCGCAAGCGTTTCGGCCACAGCAGATCCAAGTCCACCGTAGATGGAATGTTCCTCACATGCAACAGCACATCCAGTTTTTCGTACCGAACCAATAATAGTCGCAGTATCGAGTGGCTTCACGGAGAAGGCATCGATAACTTCGGCAGAGATACCCTTTTCGGCTAGCATGTCATGCGCGATGAGCGCCTCACGAATTTCAACACCACACGCAATGATCGATACATCATGACCCTCACGCAAAACATATGCATGACCTGCCTCGAGTTCCACTCAGTCAGCATAAACAGCAGGAACTTTCGCGCGGCCCATGCGTACGTATACGGGACCAGGAGTTTTTGCTGCTAAGCGAATCGCAGCAGAAGCCGCCGCGTAATCGGCAGGT
>DIDE01000021.1:1452-11001 GCA_002417975.1 Eggerthellaceae bacterium UBA5808 | reverse complement strand
TAGTCCTACAATGAGAAATCGTCGCCTAGGAAATATCGTCTGACGTTGTCATTTTCTATTTTGCAGCGTTCATTTCGTTATGATGAAATCACAAGCAATCTAGTAGGTTTTAGCCGTTCGCACTCTGCTTAATACCGCTTATACCAGCTGAAAGTTAGTGATCTTCCGTCTACCGAATTGCATGGTTAATTTCGGATCCATTCTCTTTGAATCCCGAACCGCTAGGTTATTCTTAATGAGGCGACGCAAGTCGCTGTTTTTGTTCGCAGACACATCAAGGTAGTGAAGGGGTGAATTGCGTGGAACTGATTTGTTTTCTAATCGTATTCCCGCTTATTGTCGCCGCACTGTTGCTATTCGTACGCGATGATACGATGCGCTCGGCAATTGTTGGAGTATCAGCATGCGCAATCGGTATTGGGTCGGTAGTGCTATGTGCTCTCAATCTTGGAACACAAGGGCAGTATTTTGCCTTTGACTCCGTTATTGTTGACGATCTTGGACCGATTATCAGCATATTGATCGCAGCGTGCATTATCACTTTCGCCGTTCGCTATCGTAATATATGGGCTGGAATTTTGGCGGCTATTCAAGTTGTACTATCGCTTGTCTTTGAGTTCTTTTTTGCCCATGGCCTTGAGGTTACCGATGGACTCTACCTTGATTCATTAAGCTTGTTAATGGCATGCATTATCGGTGTAGTAGGCTCGGGCATTTGCGTATACGCACTCGGATACATGAAAGATTTCCAGAAATCACATTCAGATGAGAAAGATCGTCGCCCTATCTTTTTTGCGATAATGTTTCTGTTCCTCTCGGCAATGTTTGCAATCGTATTCTGCAATAACATGACGTGGCTTTTTACTGCATGGGAAATTACAACGGTATGTTCATTCCTTCTTATTGGTTATACAAAAACCGACGAAGCTATTCATAATGCATTCCGTCAAATCATCATGAATATTGCTGGTGGAATTGGCTTTATCTTTGCTCTGTTCTATAGCGCCAGTGTTATTGGAACGCTTGATTTTAATCAATTTATTGCAATTGGTATGTTCCAACCCGCATTGCTTCTTTTTCCTATCACCTGCCTTGCTTTTGCAGGCCTTACCAAAGCTGCTCAGATGCCGTTTCATACATGGCTTCTGGGTGCGATGGTTGCACCAACTCCAACAAGCGCATTGTTGCATTCATCAACAATGGTCAAAGCTGGTGTATTCCTTCTCATTAAGATCTCGCCTGTTCTCCAATTCCTTATTGCACCTCAGGCTATGGTGATACTTATCGGTGCTTTGTCATTCTGTCTTTGTTCTTTTATGGCAATTTCACAGTCAAATGCCAAACGAGTACTCGCATATTCGACAATTGCCAATCTTGGATTAATTGTTGCATGTGCTGGGGTGGGATCTCCTGAAGCTATATGGGCAG
Organism: Eggerthellaceae bacterium UBA5808; assembly: GCA_002417975.1. Taxonomy (GTDB): domain Bacteria; phylum Actinomycetota; class Coriobacteriia; order Coriobacteriales; family Eggerthellaceae; genus UBA5808. The sequence goes on along the minus strand of DIDE01000021.1, from coordinate 9,573 downwards.
CCTGTTTTCTTATCCTGTTTCATGCGGTTGCTAAATCCTTACTGTTCCTGTGTGTTGGTACTGCCGAACATCATATTGGGAGTCGCAACATTGAGGACATGGATCTCCTTTTTGAAAGGATGCCTCATCTGGCACGCTTTATGATGATTGGTATTATGTGCATGTTTATCGCTCCATTTGGTATGCTCGTGGCAAAATGGGCAACGCTGGTTTCTTTCATCGATGCCCGCCAAGTTATCCTTTTAATTTTGCTTGCTTTTGGTTCAGCAGCAACATTTATGTTCTGGGCAAAATGGCTTGGAAAGCTAAGCGGTATAGCTGGTTCTCCTAAAAATGTTGAGATAACCGTTCATAAAAGTGAATGGCTTGCTATCGGTCTAATGGGCTTCTTAAGCATAGCTTGTTGCGCAGGTCTACCGTTTTTGTCATCGTCGATCGTTATGCCCTATATCAGTGGTGTATACGGTCTTGTTGATACGGGCATAGATCAGAATTTGCTGATCTTTACAGCAATTACGGCTGTAGCTGTTGTTATCGTTGTGCTTGCGGGGCTCTCGCACAAATCGAATAAACGTCAGGTAGATATTTATCTTTCGGGCGTAAGTGCTGATAATGCTCAGCGAACGTATCATGGCGCAATGAATCATGTTGTTACGGCAACGTCTCGTAATCTTTATCTTGATTCGATCTTCGGAGAAAAGAAAATGACGCCTGTAGGAGACATTTGTTGTTCTGTCCTTATCATTGGAGCATTTATGTATTCGCTATATACCCTTATACCGTTAATCTGAAAGGAGGGCATGGTATGAATTCGTTTCTTATTACATTGATTGCAACTATCGTGTTCGCCATTGTCGCTCCTGTATTGGGTTGTTTGCTCGATGGACTTGATCGTATTATCAGCGCTCGTATGCAGGGACGTGTTGGTCCTCCTTTGCTTCAGCCTTATTACGATGTTCGCAAATTGCTTCAGAAAGAAAAAGTAAGCGTTAATTCCGTTGAGCAGGTCTACATTGCTTGTGCACTTGTATTTACCTTGATTGGCGGGGGAATATTCTTCAGTGGGCAAAACTTTCTTCTCTGCATCTTTCTTGTAACGCTTTCTGCGCTCTTCTTTATCGTCGCTGGTTATTCAACGCGTTCGCCGTACGCAGAAGTTGGTGCAGAGCGAGAAACGCTCCAGGTAATGTCTTATGAACCAATGGTGCTTTTTGTTGCAATAGTGTTTTACCAGGTTACTGGCAGCTTTGATGTGAGTACCGTTGTTTCGCTTGACCATCCAATTATTACGTATACCATTCTTGCGTTTATTGGCTTCCTATTTATATTGACTATCAAGCTTAGAAAATCGCCTTTTGATCTTTCCTCTTCGCATCATGCGCATCAGGAGCTCGTTAAAGGAATTACTACCGAGATGAGTGGATCAACACTTGCTCAAGTTGAAATAATGCATTGGTGCGAGAATATCCTTTTCATGGGTTGGACTGCTCTCTTCTTTATTACCGCATCTCCAATTTCTTGGGTTATTGCTCTTGTCCTGACAGCTCTCGTCTATTTCCTCGAGATACTGATTGACAACAATTTTGCTCGTGTTAAATGGCAGTCCATGTTAAAAAGTGCATGGTTTGTTGCGCTTCTTGCTGGTGGCATCAATATTGCGCTTCTAGCGTGGTAGGAGAGGGGTCAGTGTGAGTTTTGCTAGTAAATCACCATGGGTCATTCATTACGATGCTTCAAGCTGTAATGGCTGCGATATAGAAGTACTTGCTGCGCTGTGTCCAGGTTATGACGCTGAACGACTTGGCGTTATTAATACCGGTAATCCAAAACATGCAGACATCTTCCTTGTTACAGGAAGTGTCAATGAGCAGAACATTTCTGTGGTTAAAGAAATTTACAATCAGATGATTGAGCCTAAAGTAGTTATTGCTTGTGGTTGTTGCGCCTGTACTGGCGGTGTTTTCCATGATTGTTACAACGTTCTTGGCGGAGTTGATAAAGCAATTCCCGTTGATGTGTATGCCCCAGGATGTGCAGTTCGCCCCGAAGCGCTCATTGATGCAATTATTGAAGGTGTTGGGATTCTTGACGAAAAGGCTAAGAAGCTCAAGTCGGCAGAGAAGGAGCAGGCATGACACGTTCAATTTCGTTTACTGATATTGCGCTCGATAAATTAGTCCCTCTTGCTCAAGAGAAGCATGATGGCGGTTGGCGCTGTATTCAAATGCATTGCGTTACTACTGATAATGGAATTGATCTTACCTATACCTTTGATCAAGATGGAGTCATGGAAAATTATCGTGTCCGTGGCGTTCAAGAATCCGTTGACGTGCCTTCTTTACAGCCATTCTTCATTTCGCTGTTTCCTTTTGAAAACGAAGCCAATGAACTGTTTGGTGTCAACATTGTCAATATGAAGATAGATTTTGGTGGTCATCTTTATGCATTGGCTCAATCTAAGCCTATGACTATCATCTCTCCAGCTCAAAAAGCTGCAAAGGATAAGGCTGCTAAAATTGCTCGTGCCAAAGCTGCAAAAGCAGCAAAAGCCAATATATCTGCAGACGGAGGCAAACAAGCTTCATCGGCTCGTTCGTCCCAGGATAGTGCCAATGCGGCAATTCCTGCAGACCTCCAAGAAAAGTTGAATCATATGAGTCCCGAAAAGGCTCAAAAAGTTCGTGACGCGATAGCAAAGCGGACTGAAAAACAAGACCAGCATTCATCTGCATCAAGCTCGCTGCAAAAATCAACTAATGAATCTTCGAAGAGCACTACCAAGGAGGGCAAATAACATGGGTAAGAAAACCATCATTCCCTTCGGTCCACAGCATCCTGTTTTGCCAGAACCGCTTCATCTCGATCTTGTAGTTGAAGATGAAAAGGTTGTTGAAGCTGTCCCTCAAATTGGATTTGTACATCGCGGTCTCGAGAAACTGACTGAAACACATGATTATAATCAGTTTATTTACATTGCTGAGCGTATTTGCGGTATTTGCGCATTTGGCCATAGCATGGGGTATGCTGAGACGATCGAATCATTGATGCATGTAGAAATTCCTCCTCGCGCACAATATCTTCGTGTTATTCTCCATGAACTATCGCGAATGCATTCGCATATTTTATGGTTAGGTCTAGCAGCTGATGCTTTTGGATACGAAAGTTTATTCATGCATTGCTGGAGACTCCGCGAGCGTATTTTGGATATCTTTGAAATGACGACGGGTGGACGTGTGATCCTTTCCGCTGTTGTTGTTGGTGGTATGGTTCGTGATATTAGTAATGAAATGCTTGCTGATGTTCGTACGCGCGTTCAAAGCATCCATGATGAATACCAACAAATATGTAATACGTTCCTTAATGATTCATCAGTACAAAGTCGTTTAGTTGGGGTAGGCGTTATCGAGCATGACGATGCTGTGTCTCTTGGTATGGTTGGTCCTTTCGCGCGTGCCTCAAATGTTAATAACGATGTGCGCTCATTAGGAAATGGCGGATATGGACAGCTTTCTGATTTTCAGCCTACGCTTGATTCAGGATGCGATTGCTATGCTCGTGTAAAAGTACGTCTTCAGGAAGTCAGTCAATCTGCTCGGATCATCGATGAAATGATCTCGCATATACCCGATGGTGACATCTCTGTAAAAGTCAAGGGATCACCAGAGGCAGGAGCCCAAGCGGCCAATACGCTCGAACAGCCACGAGGCGAATGCTACTATTATGCTCTTGGCAATGGAACTAAATATCTTGATCGTATGCGGATGCGTACGCCAACTTCTCAGAATCTAGCAGGAATGGCTCAGGCCTTAGCGGGATGTGATTTGGCTGATGTCAATATGATTGTCCTGACTATTGATCCCTGCATTAGTTGTACCGAACGATAGGAAGGATCTTATGGGCTGTTTTAAACTTGCACATATGACTTTGCATTCTTTGTTCTCTCATCCTGATACGGTATGCTATCCGGCACAGACTAAGCCCGTTCCGAGCGGGCTTAAAGGGCATATTGTCAACGATGTTTCTACGTGCATCATGTGCGGTATTTGCGCAAAAACGTGTCCTTCAGGAGCGCTTACTGTCGACCGTAAAGCAGGTACGTGGACAATCAATCGATTCCGCTGTGTCCAATGTGGTTCATGCGTTCGTGCATGTCCTAAAGGATCACTCTCGATGGATCCAAACTATCAAAAACCATCTCGTCACATGTATGATGATGTTGTGACCAAATCCATCCCTGATTCAAAAGATGCAAAGGCATAATCTCTGAAAGCTGTTACACTAATACAGTTAAATAGAGATTGAAATGATCGTTTACAGCTTTATTGCTATACGCTCATATCGTCAAATGTGAGTTACGTCACCTTTGATTTATGCATCTAAGGAAGGTTTATGACAGCGTCTAAGAGAGCGCGCAAAGAAGGACAGAGTAATTCAGAGACCGAGGTTAGTAATAAGATATTCACTATTCCTAATATTATTACCTTTATTCGGCTTTTGATGATACCTGCATTCTTTGTATTACTCATTGACGGGCATGATATTTTAGCTACGATTCTTTTTGCTATTGCAGCAAGTACGGATTGGATTGATGGGCAAATTGCTCGTCGTACCAATTCTGTTTCAAAATTAGGACAGTTGCTTGATCCAACCGTTGATCGCTTGCTTATGATCGTGGGCGTTATTGGCCTTTTTATGGTCGGGCGTCTTCCACTGTGGATTATTATTATTGTTATAGGCCGCGATCTTTGTATGCTTATAGGCGGAGCGTACCTTCTTAAGCGATATCGTATTAAAATTGCTGTTATTTATGCAGGTAAAGTTGTTACCACGCTTTTATTTGTAGGATTTGTTGGCTTGCTAATGGGTGTGCCTATGACACCTGCATTTGATGTATGTACGTTTAGCTGGTTGCCAGGGTTTAATGGTGAATCTGTTGCCTGGGGCATTTGGTTTGTATATGCTGGCATTTGCTTTGGCATCGTTACAACGGGGATCTATGTGAGTAAAGCTCTGCATGCTTTATCGAATGCTCGGCAAAAGAAAGATTGTTGATGATCCGTGAACGACCGAGAGCGAAAATCATCTCGATACGGTCATAGAAGCCCTGCTCATACATCATCTAGGGAAATGTCGAACTCTTTAAATCGCAATACACCTACTGATCAGAGGGATAGTCACCGTACGCATTCTTCGTCTGATCAACAAGGTTCTAGAGGTATGCATTCCTCGTCTTACCGGATGCAGCATCGCGGGCCATCAAACAGTGGATCGATCAATAGTCGAAGTTCATCAAAACGAACTTCGCAACATCCAGATCGTTCGTATCTTGCGTCCCAATCAATGTATAACTATCACGAGAATACTCAGCGAGGGCATCGCTCTTCGAGTGCACATAGAACAACAGCTAATCAATCGCTTAGCTCTATTCATAGCGCAAGGTCTCATAGAACAAGAGGGGATCGTAGATCGTCGACATCCTCTCATTCGTTTGTTGATATTCTCTTGCTTTTTGTTTCGTCATGTATTGATGGTCTTATATCGTTCTGTCATGTACTTCTCCATGCGATAGCATTTGCATGGGGCACGTGGATTCAGCCACTTCTTAAGCGATCGCGTCCTGTCCGTATACTCTGCTGTGTCGTACTAGTTTGTTGTGCATTCTGTTTAGTCGATTACGTTGATCATTACGGTAAGATTTATTCAGGTGTGACTATCGGTACGGTCGATTGTAGTAATTTGACCGAAGCCGAAGCAAAGAATGCGTTGGATGCTACCTATGGACAGCAGGTGCAGTCTGGCTCTCTGAACCTCTACTCGTCAGAAGACGCTTTGAATGCTGGCCCTCAATCTGTTGTAGTAAATGATAATGAATCAGTAGAGGAAGCACGTTCTAAAATAACAAATTGGACGACTACTCCTACCGATTTAGGTGCAACATGCAATGTTGACGATGTCGTTGCTCAAGCCTTTGCGATCGGAAGAGACCAGAATGGTCTTTGGGAAAGACTCGCGCTGCTCTTTAGTCAGATCAGTCTTTCGCCTGAAATTGATTACGATGATGCTGCAGTTGATTCATTTGCATCTCAAATTGATCGTGTAATCGGTAATCCGTTTCAAAATGCCGATATTGAATTTGATCAGGGGATAGCACAAGCTGTTGAAGGTCATGACGGAGACATGGTTGATCGACATGCACTTGAAGAGCGTATGTCACAGGCGTTGTTATCTACTGATGAGGGTGATCGGTCATTCGTAGTCGGAACTGTGTATACGCCTGCTCAAATATCGTATCAAGCGGCGGAGCAAACGGCATCAAAGGTTAATGCAGCAATCGACCAAGGTGTTGATCTAGAATATGATGGTTCAAATTATCATCTGGATCCAGCAACTCTAGGATCCTATATTCAAACCGATGTTGTATCTGATGCTGGTAGTTATCAGCTTGTTGCTTCAATTAATCGTGATTACGCTAAGAACTGCATTATTCAAATTCTTCAGCCAACCTTTTCGAACGGTTCAGAGCATATTGCATTTTCGAATGACGATAGTGGAAACACTCAAGTTGATATATATTCTTCTGGGTCAATGCCAAAACTCAATGATGTCCTTACCACACTCGATACGTTTCTAAATGATGCTTCATCTGAAGATACGACTCCCTCTATAGCGGTCGAAAAAACCGATATACCTTCTCAGATGTCGGTTGAAGATGCGCTTTCATACGGGATTATTGCACCGATAAGTTCATATACGACCGAATACACGAGCGGTGTTGTTGCACGTAATACGAATATCCATCTTGCAGCTGATTTGCTTAATAATTCTATCGTTAAGGCCGATAATGGCGAATGGTCCTTTAACGATACTGCTGGCGAATGCAATGAGGATAAGGGCTTTTTGGCAGCTGGAGCAATTTATAATGATGAAGCTGTAGATGAAATTGGTGGAGGAATATGCCAGGTTGCAACAACAGTCTTTAATGCTGTTTATAATGCTGGATTTCCTATTACTGAGCGTACTAATCATTCACTCTATATTGCTAGCTATCCTGCGGGAAGAGATGCGGCGATTAGCTGGCCGTCCCCTGATTTAAAATGGGAAAACGATAGTTCGTCGGATGTTCTCGTTCGCATGACGTATACCGACTCAACAGTTACCGCAACGCTTTATGGCGTGGATCCCGGATATCGCGTGAGCACTGAAACGGGCGATTGGGAACAAGGTGCCACTTATCAGAGTGTGACAAAATATGATTCTAATCTTGCAAGTGGCCAAAGCTATGTCAAAACAAAAGGTGTTGATGGTCGCATAATCACTATCGTTCGCACGGTAACGGATGGATCGGGCTCTCTCTTGCATAAAGATACATTTGATTCTACATATGCTGCCCAAAATGAAGTAACGGTCGAAGGAACTGCTGAATCCTAAGATGTTCTGGCTTATATAAGCGAATGCCGTTTGCGCGTTCTTATTGCTCAGATCATGGAGCGGCGTTGTATCGAGTAAACTGTGTTCTTTAACGAAGACATCGAATTCCAAGTCATAAAGTGACCAGATCATGTATAAGATACATACAGGAATAAAGCCCGGTTGGAACATACGTTTGATCTATTAAGAATGTGCGGTTTCGTGCTTATAAAAGTAATCGATACGTTTCAGCTACAGGTGCTATATATTAGAAAGGATAATGCGTGTTTTTTCAACAAGATATCGAAACAATGTCCACCGACCGTTTAAGATCCCTTCAGCTTAAACGCTTGCAACATATCGTTTCGTATGTGTACGATCGCATTCCTTTTTATCATACGTTATTTGATGCAAATGATTGCGCCCCAGACACTATAAGGTCGCTTGATGATTTACAAAAATTTCCATTCACTACGAAACAGGATATGCGCGCAGCGTATCCTTTTGGTATGTTTGCCACGCCTCGAGAAGATGTTGTACGCATTCATTGCTCGAGCGGTACAACAGGAACAGCAACGGTTGTCGGCTATACAAAAAGCGATCTAAATAATTGGGCCAATTGTTTTGCACGTGCCGTTTATGCGGCAGGGGCGGGTCCTTCTTCTGTTATGCAAATAGCCTATGGATATGGACTATTTACTGGAGGTCTTGGTG
>DIDE01000021.1:0-1337 GCA_002417975.1 Eggerthellaceae bacterium UBA5808 | reverse complement strand
GTCAAATCCGCCTTATGCGTGATTTTGGAACAGACCTTTTATGCTGCACACCTTCGTATGCACTGCTCATTGCTAACAAAGCTATCGAAAAGGGATATGATCCTGCTCACGATTTCCGTATTTCTGCCGGAGTTATGGGCGCTGAGCCATATTCAAATAATATGAGGAAAGAAATTGAGCATAAGCTCGGTATCAAGGTACTCGATATATATGGTTTGTCTGAAATTATGGGTCCTGGCGTCGCTAATGAATGTGAAAATCAACAGGGGCTTCATGTGAATGAGGATCAGTTCATTATTGAGATCATCGACCCTCAGACGCTTCAGCCTGTCCCTGATGGTGAGTATGGTGAAGTTGTTTTTACTACACTATGTAAACAGTGTAGCCCCCTTATTCGCTATCGAACGCGCGATATTTCACGTATTATTCCAGGTGAATGTTCTTGTGGCCGTACGTTCCGTCGTATGGACAGGATAGCTGGTCGTACCGATGATATGTTGATCATCAGAGGCGTAAATGTATTTCCTTCGCAAATTGAAGAAGTCATTACTTCCTTTGCTGAGATTACATCGTTCTATCAGATCGTGCTTACTAATCAAGGTCCGCTTGATCATGTCCAGCTACTCGTTGAACCAGTACCTGAATTTCCTTTTGATGAAATTCGAAAGATCGAAGATCTTAAACATCGTCTTGGTGCGGAGCTTAAGAAAAACCTTCAGGTAAGTGTAGAAATTAAGATCGTTGAACCTAAGACAATTGAACGTACGTCGGGGAAAGCGCGACGCATCATTGATAATCGGAAGGAGCAGTAGCAATGATTAAGCAAGTAAGTGTTTTTCTAGAAAATCGTAAAGGTCAACTTTCTGATATTTGCCATGTTATTTCCGAACAAGGTATTAATATGCATGCGTTGTTTTTGGCCGACACACGTGACTATGGAGTTGTCCGCATATTTTGCGATACTCCGCATGCTGCTCAACACGCATTATCGTCTGCAGGATATCGTGCTTTGTTGACCGATGTATGCGCATTCCATGTGAAAAACGAGAAGGGCGCTCTTGCCGAACTGCTTTCTACACTTGATGCACAGGGAATAGATGTACGGTACGGATATTGTTATTCAACGAGTGAGTCTTCTTCAATTAACGTCATAAAAGTCGATGGGGAAGAAGCCGTTGAGCAATATCTTGTTGAACAAGGTTTTACACCTGCAAAAGCCGAGGAGATTTACGTTGTTGATTAGCTCTCTATATACAAAAAAACAAGATCGTTTGAATCCTGAAGCTACAGCGCATGGTATGTCTTCGTCGCTTATCTATAAAATGTCATGTCTCTTT
>DIDE01000024.1 GCA_002417975.1 Eggerthellaceae bacterium UBA5808 | reverse complement strand
AGGCTGTTTCACTACCTCTTATTGGTAATGTAGCTGCAGGTGTACCAATTCTAGCTGATCAAAACGTAACGGATCATATGACGTTACCTAAAGAAATAGTCGGTGATTCCGCATCATTCCTATTATCAGTTCATGGCGAGTCAATGATCGAAGCAGGAATTAACGATGGCGATTACATCGTTGTTAAAGAGCAGCAGACAGCACAAAATGGTGATATCGTTGTTGCTCTTATCGACGATGGCGCAACGGTTAAGCGTTTCTTTAAAGAGACGGATCATATAAGGCTTCAACCTGAAAATTCATCGATGGACCCTATTATTGTGAGAGATTGTTCAATCGTCGGAAAAGTTGTTGCCCTATTTAGACATATATATTGATAGCTTATGAGTGAGCACTAGATTCTCTGTTATCGATGATAAAGGGCTCAATATGAGAATATAGCGAACGATTAACCCTGATTAGAAGCTTTGTACCACAATCAGTATGCGTTTCGCTGATAATGAAGCATCGTTCATGGACAAAAGAGACTATATCTCCCCTTTGATATGGAACTAAAAGCGTGACACAGCAGTCTTGAGCGGCAGCGATACGCGCAATATGCGATATTAGTTCATCGATTCCCTGATGATCTTTGGCGGAAATAAAAAGAGCATCAACGTATCGCTTACGAAGCGCCTCAAGATGTTCTTGATCGAGCAAATCAATCTTGTTGAACACAACAATTTTATTAATTGATCCTGCATGTATTTGACCGAGAACTTTGTCAACTGCTTGCATCTGGTCAACAAAATTATCAGCAGATGCATCAATAACGTGAATAATGACATCAGCATCAACAATTTCATCAAGCGTTGATTTAAATGCATCAATAAGTGTAGTGGGAAGTTTCTGAATAAAACCAACGGTATCAGTAAGCGTTACTTCACGGCCTTCAGGAAGTGTGAGCTTTCTTGTTGTTGAATCAAGTGTTGCAAATAGTTTGTCGTGACTAAGTACATCAGCATGAGTCAAAGCATTAAGAAGACACGATTTTCCTGCATTAGTGTAACCTGCTAAAGCAACGTGCAACATACCACTTGAGGTTCGTTGAGAGCGTTGAGTGGATCGATTCTTGGAAAGGTCATCAAGTTGACGCTTGATAGATGTAATCCGCTTGCGCACAATGCGACGATCAACTTCAAGTTGACTCTCCCCTTCACCAAAACGCGACCCAACGCCTCCTCCCATACGATTTGAAGCCAAATGCGCCCACATGCCGCGCAAACGTGGAAGCAGATACTCATTTTGTGCTAGACGTACTTGTAAACGGCCAGCTTTGGTATGAGCATGCAGAGCAAAAATATCAAGAATCAGTGCTGTTCGATCAATTACTTTTACATTATCAGGAACGATATGTTCTAAATTACTCTGTTGCGATGGAGAGAGATCATCATCAAAAATAACTACGTCTACAGCATGTGCTAAGCAAAGTGACGCAATTTCTTTGGCTTTCCCCGTTCCGACAAATGAACGAGGATTTGGCGATGCAAGGCGTTGTGTGGTTGAATAGACGCATTCCGCGCCAGCAGTAGCGGTAAGACGCTTAAGTTCGGCCATTGTATCATCGAGCGACCATTTAGAGCTTGGAAATTCGACGCCAACAAGCAAAGCTCGTTCAGGCTTTATATCTGTTTCATACGGTTCACAACGTGACATATTTCAGTTAGCTAGCTCTCTTCACATAGTAATAGGTAATACAACTCAAAAGGTGTTATAACGAGCGATGGATTAATACGTTATAAAACGATGCTGCCCTCATAGACTTCACGCGCAGCTCCAGTCATCATTACATGATCATTGGTATCCCATTCAATGTGAAGCACCCCGCCACGAAGATGAATATCGTTGCATCGACCACTTCTGCCAGTAAGAGCTAAAGCGACATTGGTCGCACACGTTCCTGTCCCACATGCTAAGGTCTCACCGCATCCACGTTCGAATACGCGCATCGAAATGCCTGTCGGATCATTTACCGTAACAAATTCAACATTGGTTTTTTCAGGGAACAGATGATGAGATTCAAAGAAAGACCCAACGCGATTCACGTCAAAGGTTGCAATAGATCTTATGCGCTGATCGGTAAAAAGATCGGAAGGTAATGAATCTAGCGAATCAAGAAAACATACAGCATGAGGATTTCCCATAGAAACGCATGTAAATGCAAACGTTCCAAAAGGCGAGTCAATTGGCAGTTCTTTTACATACCCAATGCCCTCAGACGTATGAGCATTAACTGACGCATCAACTGGCACCTCTTGAGGGTCAAGAATAGGATGACCCATATCAACAGTTGCATCGGTAAGACGATCATTATCGTCAACGTTAAATGAAATAGGATGTGGACCAGAAAGCGTATCCGCAACAAAATGGCCAGCAGACGATTGGACAAAACCACGATCAACGAGGAACTTTGCAAAGCAACGTACCCCATTGCCGCACATCTGGGCTAACGTACCATCTGAGTTTATATAGTGCATGTATGCAGCACATTCAGCATGTTTAGAAGGGCGAACAAGAATAACGCCATCGGCTCCAATTCCAAAGTGCCGATCACATAAAAATGCTACTTGTTTCTTAGACAGAGTAATCTCATTTGAAAAATCATCGATGAATATAAAATCATTACCAAGACCTTGCAGTTTAACAAAATCGAGTTTCATTGACTCTCAACTATCCTTTTCATCTATTGGGCGGTAATTCATTTTAGACGGACAATAATAGATTGCGCTGAATCAACAAGTTGATCGATGCTAGCTGAATCAGCATTCAGCCAGTGGATCCGCATATCTTTTCTAAACCATGTACGCTGACGTTTAGCATAGCGATGCGTAGCAACTTTAATTGCATTGCACGCTTGATCCAACGTCATTCTACCATGAAGTACGTCAGCTATTTCACGATAACCAATCGCTTGGCGTGCTGTTGCCGTATTGCCATATCCTAAATCAAGAAGATGCTTCACTTCGTCAACAAAACCTTCTTCTATCATTTGATCAACCCGAGCATCAATTCGTTTATTAAGCACATCAGGATCAACATGCAATCCTATGCATATAGATTGATAATACGGAGTGATATGAGCAAGTTCTTTTCTCTTTTGTGCATACGATGATCCACTATTCAGTAATTCAAATGCTCTAATAATACGTTTTGTATCATGCGGGTGAATAAGAGCAGCAGAGGCTGAATCACGCATCTCTAATTTCTTCCATAAGCCATCTGATCCATTACGTACAACATAATCCTCGCACGCCTTACGTACACATCCATCGTCTACAGTATCTGACGCATCATAGTGGTAATCATCTATTACTGATCGAAGATAAAAGCCCGTTCCACCACACAATATGCAACGTTTTCCACGTGCAGAGGCATGCTCAATAACGGAACGCCCATAGCGTTGAAATAAAGCAGCAGAATACGATTGAGATGGATCTACAATATCAATCCCGTAATAGGGAACGCTTCTGTCTTTAGGAGCAACTTTGCCCGTTCCAATATCCATACTGCGATAAATTTGCATGCTATCAGTGCTCAAAATGATACTGGGAATGTCTGAGCATGAGGCGAGACGATCGCTTAAGGCGCTTTTACCTGATGCAGTCGGGCCAACTATAGCAACAAGCGGATGAGCGAGCGAATGCACCAATACTTCCTTTCGATCTTTAATCTTATAGCTACAGGTCAACAACTTTAAACAATTTCACCGATCAAATACCATGTTTTAGCAGCAGAAACATGAACGGAAACGATCTGCCCTTCCAGCGAGCGCAACGATGCCGTTGCTGGTACCTTAGCATGGACGGTTTGATTTTGTGGACTATGACCAACAATCATTCGAGGATCTTTTTTAGATGGACCTTCAACAAGAATTTCAACCGTACGTCCAATCCAACTATGATTGATCGCATGCACATTATCATTAACAAGTTCTACAAGACGATCAAAACGATCACGAATAACGTCTTGTGGAACAGTGTTTTCCATTTGGGCCGCCACTGTTCCCTTACGAGGCGAATAAATAAAGGTATACACCTGTTGATACCCAACCTGTTTAACTAGATCATACGTTTGCTGAAAATCACTCTCAGTCTCACCTGGAAAACCAACAATAATATCGGTTGAAAAAGCTATAGAAGGACACGTTTTGCGAACCTTTTCGATAATAGATCTATATTGCTTGTTCGTGTAATGTCGATTCATTGCCTCAAGAATACGGTCAGAACCAGATTGAACGGGTAAATGAAGCGCAGGCATAAGATGCTCAAGAGTACCGAAACGAGCAATAACATCATCAGTCAAATCTTTAGGATGGCTTGTCGCAAAACGCAACCGTTTAATGCCTGTAGCATGGACGGAATCAAGAACATCAGCAAATCGAGGCGAACCATATAAGTCACGACCATAGGAGTTTACATTTTGACCTAGCAAGGTAATTTCTTTTGTTCCTTCATTAACAAATGTTTGAGCTTCAGAAATAATGTCTTCGATTGGACGAGAAATTTCTCTTCCACGCACATAAGGAACAATACAATAGGAGCAAAAATTATTACAACCACTTGTGATAGGCAGCCACGCCGACCAAGGATGAGGTCGATCAAGCGGCAAATCAAAAGGAGACGCACCTTCTTTTTCCGAAGCAACTACACTCATTTGATGCCCACCATACTCAATAGCATGGGCAAAAAGCTGAGGAAGCATAGGAAGATTATGCGTTCCAAATACAATATCAACGTGGTTTAAACGATCAATCAATGATTGTCCGTCTCGCTGTCCAATACATCCACCAACAGCAATATAACGCTTGCCATACGGAGAATCCGAACGTACCGGAAGATTTTTAATTGACCCTACCTGGCCATACAAACGTTCATCAGCTCGTTCGCGAACGCAACAAGTAACAAATACAACAAAATCTGCATTTTCCATAGAAGATGCTTCTGTTGCTCCACACGCCTTAAGAGATCCACCTAATCGTTCTGCATCATGTTGGTTCATTTGGCAACCATACGTTCGAATAAAGAACGTAGCACCATCAAAATGAGGATTATTCAAGACTCTACTCACTTATCCGTTGAAACAGGAACCGATGCACCATGCGAAATTGAAGCAATAATCGCAAAACGAATAGCAGTGCGATAGTCACCATCAATAACAATATCGGTAAAAGAAGGAACGCAGGATATCTCAATTCCAATAGGTGATAAAAAACCTCTTGATATAGCGATCGCCTTTACTGCTTGATTTACCGCACCAGCACCAACTGCTTGAAGCTCAACAGGAGCGCCATCTTTAATCATCCCAGCAATTGCACCAGCAACTGATGCAGGTGATGATTTAGAAGAAACTTTGAGAAACCCAATTGAGGGTTCATCGTGTATTTGAGCCGTCACGTCGTTTCCTTTATCTGTGTATATACCACTATCATTGGTAAGCTTCGTTTGTTTGTTGACGCAACTTAAACGTATGCTTTGATAATATTGTACCTATTTCATGAGACAGTCGCAATTAGAAGTGACTGGCAAAACGTCGCTATACCTATAGAAGTCGACGAAGCGGTATGGTGATAGTAAGTCGATCAGCTCGTGTGGTAATTTCAGGATCAACAGCTGGATCAAGGTAATAGCGATCAGCAAGATCACGATAAAGCGGACGAATTTTATCAATAAGTTCATCTCTATCTTGTTGTGCTAAATGGAAGCCCCGTTGATCACCTCGAGGCGCCTGATTACGTGATTTCTTAGAAGTACGTTCTTCACCTTGACGATGAATAGTGAGTGCATCAACAACTGGATTAAGTGATGGTATTTCTTGATCAATAATGCGGCGCGCACTGCGCTCCGAAAGTTCCAATCCAAGATTATGAGCAATAGAAACAAATGATTCAGGAGAGCGTGCAAAAGCAAGACGTTTACATAAGGGAATTTCTGACAAATCTTTCCCAAATACCCGTTGGGTACTTGGCACTAAAGAACTTCCAAAGGCATACAGGGTTGATGCAATATCGACAGGAGAACCGTAATACACCGTACATTCATCACGATCCAAATATGCCATTTCGGCAATTGTACGATAAATATTTCGCGGTCCTCGTACGGTTAAAACGCCAGTATCATCGATAGAAAAGAAGGGTTTAGTTGATTGGTCGCGTTTTTCAGATAGCGTATTAGTATCAGTTTCAACAAAGAAAGAACTACCGCCCTTAATAAGCGAATCAACGACATAGGCCTTTTGGGCATTAATTTTAATTGAATATAATGCCATTCCACGTCCATGAACGCCCCAGGCGTCCATATGAACGGTATCAAGTTTAGAAGTTACACGCGCGTCGAAGATCCGATCTCGCAGTGTATAAGGAACGCCATTTCCGTCATCAACAATAACGATGATGCGATGGTTATCAACTTTATGCGATGCAACAAATATATTATGAGCACCTGCATCACGAGCATTACGAAGCATTTCTATAACAATATCTTCGCTTGAACGAATATCATGACGAGCCTGTCTACGTTCAGCTTCGGACACACGGAGACGAACAAAGCCATCTCCGAGATCGTCTTCGACTCGGAGATGGCTATCACCTGTAACATCTTCAATGAAATCTGTCAGTTTATCAGAGGACACATTTCAACCTATTTAGCGTAATCGACTGCGCGACTCTCGCGGATTACTACAACTTTCACCTGGCCAGGATATTGCATTTCACTTTCAATCTGATGGGCGATATCATGCGCCAAAACAGTGCATGAAGCTTCATCAACCGATTCCGGCTCAACCATGACACGTACCTCTCGACCTGCTTGAATAGCGTAGGTCCGCGTAACACCATCATGAGCGTTGGCGATCTCTTCAAGCTTTTCGAGACGTTTAACGTACGCGTCAAGTGTCTCCTTACGAGCGCCAGGACGCGCAGCCGATACAGCATCTGCTGCCTGAACAAGTACATCCAATACACTGTTAGGATCGACATCATTATGATGCGCCTCAATAGCGTGAACAATCTCAGGTTTCTCGCCAAAACGACGAGCCAAATCAGCACCAATTACGGCATGGCTGCCGTCGACTTCATGGTCAACAGCTTTGCCGATATCATGAAGCAACCCAGCACGTTTTGCCGACGCGGGATCTAATCCAAGCTCAGATGCCATAACACCACTCAGGTATGCAACTTCAAGCGAGTGGTCAAGGACATTCTGACCATAAGAAGTTCGATATAACAAACGACCAAGCGTTTGCTCAAGCTCAGGGTGTAAATCATGAACGCCTGTATCGAAGGTTGCCTGCTCCCCTGCTTCTTTAACCTTTTGGTTAACAAGCTTGCTTGCTTTTTTAAACATTTCTTCAATGCGCGCAGGATGAATACGACCATCAGCAATCAAATTTTCCATCGTTACACGTCCGATTTCACGACGGACTGGATCAAAACATGAAATCGTAACGCATTCAGGTGTGTCGTCGATAATAAGATTTGTACCCGTAAGTTGTTCGAACGAACGAATATTGCGTCCCTCACGACCAATGATGCGACCTTTGAGATCATCCGACGGAATATGAATAGTTGAAACCGTCATTTCTGCAGTATGGTCAGCAGCAACACGCTGAATAGCAAGTGAAAGAATTTCGCGTGACTTTTTATCCGCTTCAGCTTTAGTCCTCGCTTCGGAATCACGAATAATTGTTGCAGATTCACAATCTACTTCAGTTTTGAGGTTATCAAGCAGCTCGGTTTTGGCTTCATCGGCCGATAAACCGGCAACTTTTTCAAGTCTGCGATTGATCTCTTCATGAGATGATTCCAGCGATTTACGTTTTTCGTCCAAATCCATCTCGTATGATTTTAGATCACGTGAATGTTTATCAACCTGACCTTGAAGAGACGAAATCTGATGTTCACGTGCATCGAGTGAGTCGCTTCGATGATCAAGAGATTTCTCACGCTGATTTAAACGATCTTCGGCTTTACGAGCCTCTTTGAGTCGATCTTTATTCTCTGACTCAACACGCTGGCGCATTTTATACGCCTCATCTTTTGCTTCAATCTGCGCTTCTTTGCGCAGCGTCTCCGCATGTTTCTTTGCATTGTCAATGATGGATCCCGCCTCGTCAGCAGTGCGTTTAGTTGACGACTGAATCATTACGCGAGCAATAATGATTCCAACGATAATTCCAACAACAGCAATGACGATTCCAATGACTGTACTGGACATCAGAACCCCTTTCAATAAATTTGACACAGCATAAAAAAATGCCGGGTATACGAATACCTAGCATGAGATGTGAGCAGTTATGCACTCTTTAATTTATGTAATTATATATATTAAACATCATCTCTGATGACCAATCTCACGCTCTATATATAGTAGAGGTTTTTACAATAAATGAAAAGAGACAATGGAGGTCAGAATGCAAAAACACGAAGTTTGCATGAGAATACGAAGAGCAGTAGGCCTTTGCTATCCCCTTTTCGTTTGATAGCAAAGGCCCGCACGCAGGGCAGCTCCTCACTATTTGTTGCCTATATTTTAACTAGTATGCGATTCCTTATGTCTTTATAGCTAGTACGTGCTAGCCACTTCCACCATCGATAAGCGCATTAAGCGGGTCGTATCCTAAGACGATTAGTAGACCAACTATGCAGGTAACTATACAGGTATATATTAGGCATGGAACAATATTAGTTCTAAGTAATTTCCCTTCACTTCCAATTGTTCCACATGTTGCGCATGCAGCGACAATATTATTAACGCATATCATATTGCCAACGGCACTTCCCATACTCTGAAGAGCAATGATCAAAATAGTTGGAAGTCCAAGCATAAATGCAGTCTCAAATTGTAATGAAGAAAAAAGTATATTAGAAACAGTTGCAGACCCCGAAATAAACGACCCAAGAATACCTATAAAAGGACTAACTACAAAATATAAGCTACCTGCAACGCCTGCTACACCTTGCGCCATAATAATAAGCATACTGTCCATGCCAGATGAATTGAAATTACTAAATCGATAGAGCTGAACAAGAGCGAATCCAAAGAGTAAAGCAATCGCAGCACCTGATAGTTGACGAAATGTTTCGATAAAAATCTTTTTCTGATCTGACCTCGTTACATGATGAATAAAAAATGCAATAAAAACAACGAAAATAAAGGGAATTAGACCTGGATTATTAATAATCTTCCATGAATAGGTAAGACCTTCAATGCCAAACAATGTTGGAATAGTAAACGTCATCGCAGGAGATGTCATTAAGCCTTTGAGTGGTAAAAATGGAAGACGAGTCAAAACGAGAATAATTGGAATAATAATGTAGGGCATCCACGCACGAAGCAATGACATTTTAGTAGAAGTATTGATTGTGATTTCAGTTCGCGCCTTCCAAGAATCATCCCACGATTCTTTTGGCTTAAATGACCAGATAGTTTTAGGGATAAGAACTTTATGATGGATCGCAGCAATAATAATTGGCAACGTGACGATAGCAGCGAAAAGGGCCGGAAACTCGGGGCCAAGATACACTGCAGATATAACATAAGGGACTAGATACACACAGCTTGTGAACAAACAAAAAGGTAAAACAGCTAACGCCGGTTTAAAAGATTTTTCTGGACCGAATAGCTTAACAAGCATGCACACGCCAAAAAAGACAACAAAGAGACATGCAATAGTATTAGGAATGGCCGACCATGCAGACAAGGCAAGTCGATACGCATCGCCTTGTACACCAAGAGAAGAAATAGCTTCTTCGACCACAGCGTACGCTGAATTGACTGGCGTCCCTACGGCGCCGAACGGTACAGGCGTCGAATTATAAATAAGTGCGATCATAGCAGCAGCTAATGGTGGAAAACCAATACTTATAAGTAAAGGCGCGGCAAGTGCAGCCGGCGTTCCAAAACCTGCAGCCCCCTCGATAAACGAACCGAATAGAAATCCGATTATGACTGCTTGGATGCGTGGGTCGGCACTTATTTGCGAAAATCCTCTATTAATGGTGCTCATTGCGCCCGATCGCTTTAGCGTATTCATAAGAAGAATTGCTCCAAATATAATGATAATTACATCAATCGAGCTCATCGCGCCATACAGTGAATAAGCGAGAACATAATAACCATCCATACGCCAAATCATTAATGCGATAAGTGCAGCAGCAATCCAACCAATCATAAGAGCTTTTTTTGCCACAACATTAGCTATGGCCATAAGCAATACAACAAACAAAATAGGTAGTAAAGCAATTAGTGCATACATATAGCCTCCCTTGTAATGGGTATCCCCTATCGTGCTCAGATGTTTCCTCCTTTAGAAATTGTTATGTATATATCAGATCTCAGATACTACCGATAAAGAATCGATCATATCAAGATGTATATACGTCACCGAAACATATAAGAACTAAGAATCATGGAGAAATAGGGAGCAAACTTTATGGATACACGCGAACTATAAGGATGAATGCATCTAATACTTCTAAGCTTGTCGCGTTATACACCTATTACCGAAAATCTAGAAAAGATTTACGATGCGATACTTTATGAATGTTTCTCTTTAAGAATAATCATCGTATTTTAAGCCAAGGTTATTCAAAGAGAGAGGAACTTTGCATGCAAGTAGCATTCTTTCCGGGTTGTATCGTTGATACGCTCTATCCCGAAGTTGGGAAAGCGGCTGTGCGCGTCTTAGAAAAAGTAGGGTGTACCCTTACACTTCCACATCAACAGATTTGTTGTGGGCAGCCCTTATTTAATTCAGGCTATGCAGCTAGAAGCCTCCCTGTTATCAAAAAGATCATCGACGCATATGCCGAATACGAAACAATTGTTTTTTTGAGCGGATCATGTTTGAGCGCAGTCGTCGATGACTACCCTGACCTTCTAACACGTGCTCCAGAATACAAAGAAAAGCTTGATACACTTGTTGCGCATTCACATGAATTCAGCGATTTCCTTGTCAATGATCTCCAACTAACCAATGTTGGAGCAACGCTTAATGCTTCAATTGTGTACCACCGTTCATGTCATCTCACACGTATGCTCAAAATTGAAAAAGAACCGCTAGCCTTGCTTTCAAAAGTTAAAGGGTTAACAATCCTTGAACTTGAACACGCAGAACGATGCTGTGGCTTTGGAGGAACATTTTCGGTGAAAGAGCCAAAAATATCGGGAGCAATGGTAAGAGAGAAATGCAAAACAATCGACCAAAGCGGTGCAGATATCGTTTGTGCAGCAGATCAAGCATGCGTCATGAATATAGATGGAGC
>DIDE01000036.1 GCA_002417975.1 Eggerthellaceae bacterium UBA5808 | reverse complement strand
CCGTAGTACTGTGCCATAAGCGTGTTGATCGCATCAGGCCATATTGTCATCACGAGTGCATACAGGATGATTTCTATACCAAATCCAATAGCGCAATACTTAAGCGCTTGCATGCGATACGCAGGGTCGCGGCCCATGTAGTAAATGAATACCAGAGGAAAGCTGAATATATCAAGGAAGAAACCAATAAGGATCCAGCCAATGCGTAATTTGAGCGATACCTGAGGTTTAGGGCCACCGTGCCTATTGGGCTCATACCCATTAGGAGGTATCGGGCGATTCTGCCTCTGAGATGAATTTCCCGACTGCTGCTGTTTTTGCTGTTCATCCACTTGTTTCATAGCTGCCTGCCAAAATGGATCCTTTGGATCAGGAGGCCAATGCGAACGTATCGCATGAAATGATAACGGTTCTTGAGGGTCGGACGCATCTTGCGAGTCATGCTGCTTCTGCTCATCCGATACACTTTGTGTGTCATGCGACTGAGACGTTTGTGCAGACGAATCCTGTGGATCATGTAACGTCTGAGCCTCCGACGAGCTCTGCGACTCACGCTGCTCGTTAGGCTTATTCTCCGTAGTGGCAGTATGCGAGTCCGATTCCTGCGAATCGCTTGTCTGCGCTCCCGAAACCTTTTGTGCGTCGTGCAACTGCGACTCATGGTTTTGGCTATTTATATCGTCATGTACGCTCATAGCTTATCGTCTTTCCGCCTAAAGTATCACTATCGGCTATTGTAACAGGAGAATACACGCCCCTCCGTCCGCAACGAATAACCTCCATCGCATCCAAAGAGCAGCCTATACTCCGCAAGACAGAGTACCACTCCAAAATCTGTCTCTGGCCTGTTCCTATGCTGCTTTACGATTCGTGGCGGACAAATGACATAAGGTCATCGTTGAGCAGCCACGTACGTTCCTTGTCATTCGTAGCTGATGTACGCCAAAACATGAATGCAAATAGCCCCGAAGCCGCATAGTTAAAGTGATCAAGCGATAAGACATGATCAAGCTGCTGTGCAAATGCATCATAGTCAAATGAGCTGTCCGTTGGCACTGCAGTAGATGGAGCAATAGCTGACATGCAATACAAGTCGTCGCTGTCGCCAGCAAGCAGCGATTTCCAGTCTGGGTCCTTGTCATTCAGATAATAGTCATACGTATAAAAACCGTACGCATATGAACTAATTTCGGTGCTTCCTAATCCAGCAAAACGAAGTGGATTGAACTCTATAGGATAGACGCGTCCGTTATTGACGCGTACCTCAAGATGAACGGGGATATCATGAACTTTGATCAGGTCATTAGCCTTTGTAAGGAAATCGAGCATACGTGCGCCCTGTTCACGAATGATACGCGGTCCCGTGTAATACAGACGATCACTCGTATCGGATTCATTCGCAAAATCATGCTGCAATATATCAAGAATATGTGCTTTACCATCGGCATCATAGTAGGCATCGATCGCGTATTCCACTCCGGTGAGCATCGGCTCAAGGATAAAGCACGTTGACCCTACAACACTTGCATCGTACTGCGTCGCCCATAAAGAACGATGTGCCTCGATATCTGTGCGCGCGTGGTTCCAATCATTTTCGGATTCAATTACATACACGCCGATGCTCAAAAATCCAACACTCGGCTTGAGGACAAACGGTGCCCGCTCTTCTGGATATGGCATCGCCATAAGTTCCTCAATAGTGCACGTCGTAAACGCATAATCAGGGAACATCGGCGCCAGTATTTCACGCGTGCGCGCTTTGTCCTTAAAAATAGACAGAGCCCGCAAAAGATTGGGATTATGAACATGCGAGGTAACCCACGAAAGTGTGGCCTCAGCATTAGTATACAAACGCTCACCTGCATCAATACGACGTACCGCTTCATCTTCTGCAATTAAATTGAGATTGCAGCCTTCGGCAACAACAGCACGCGCAGTGGGCGTGTCAACAACGGGATGCTGTGTCTGAGCCATATAAGCACGCATACGTGGTGAAATGTACACCTTATCAAGAATGATCATTGTACTTACTACTCCTATTCGTCTGTGAATCTTGATGCCGCTTCTCTTGTGTCTGATCGCTCACTTGCGGACTCACATGTCGCTTTTCCTGCACCTGCTCCTTAAAAGAAAATCTTGGCAGAGGTTGATCGAACGCGCTCCTCTTCCAAAAAAGCCAGGCGACCAAAATAAGAAGAACAATAGCAACTTTAATAGTTTCATAAAAGAGAAATTCGACACCGGCCATAAGGACCAGAAGCGTCGACGTAATAGCCCAAGGCGTTCGCTGGCGTTTGATAAGCCCAACCGCCATGACAACCAAAATCGCTCCAAATAAAGCGAGCATCGGACCAGCAAAAACGCTACCAAAATCAATCCATTCCACTACGGCCTGATACGGCTCAAGAAACGAAGGGAACCATGTAAGTCCAATGTTAACAAGGCCAACAAGGCCAACAAGAGTACCGGCAATCCATCCAATATCTTTATCATGCTGCTCTTGCGTAGGATTCTTCTTTTTTGCAAAGAATCCCGACTGTGAAAGAAGCACCGCGCCAATGCAGAATGGAATCCAGAACATGATGCCACGGTACACCAGCGCAATTGCCGTTGCTGTTGCAATTGAGCAACCAGCTGCGGTTAGTACCGCAGCAATTGCAGCTTCGACGACACCTACGCCCTGAGGCGTCGGGCTCAAGATGACTGATATTGCTCCCAGGCAGAATGCGCCAATTAGTGCAGCAACGTTTTCGAATCCAAACGCATAGCCGATGGCGACAATACTCATCATGTTCAAGATTGCAGAAAACGACGCATACGCGATGCTGATTACCGTTCCTGATGGATTACGCGACATAACGTACGCTGATTTAATAAATGAATTCGCCGTATCCTTGCTCCATGTAGGAGAAAGAGGATGGTGAACGGCACGAGCAATAGCACAAACAGGACGGGCAATCCATCCGAATAGACGATAGAGCCACGTCGGACGTTTATACCCCACAAAGAACATGCTCGAAAGAATAAGTAATGTTCCCGCTAAGAGTAAGCTACCAATAAGGAACAAAACGTTAAGTGATCCAGAGAGCATCATCGTCACAAAACCGATGATAGAAATTACCAAGACACCGGCAAAATATCCAATCTGAG
Organism: Eggerthellaceae bacterium UBA5808; assembly: GCA_002417975.1. GTDB lineage: Bacteria > Actinomycetota > Coriobacteriia > Coriobacteriales > Eggerthellaceae > UBA5808. The sequence goes on along the minus strand of DIDE01000036.1, from coordinate 549 downwards.
ATAAGATTGCGCCACTGGTCGCCGTTCCCAGATCCGCACCCTTGCGATGTGCATCATCAACGATGAATGCAACACCCGTCGCCCCTGAGAACAGGCAGAACGTATTGATAAATACTAGGCTAAAAATCAAAACGATATAACTCCAAATACCGCCTTTTTTGAAATTAACCGCTTCGAACGATGCTTTGTATGAATAGGCTTGAACGATATGACGCGCAAGCATAAGGATAATCGCAAGAATAAGAGGAACCGTTGCACCAGTCTGAACCGTGCTGAAAAAATCCATGATCATGGTCATATTGCCCAGCAAAAAACAGCATGCAAGTATGGCGACGATCAACAGCAGAGCCTTCTTCATCGCCATCCCCTTTCTATGCTTTGCAAACAAAAAGTATACCATCAACAACGTATCCGCAAAGCAATGGTACCGTTTAGAGCGAAACGAGCATAGGTTACGTGCCAGCTCTGTTGTATATCATCATGACGCTTTTGAGCAGAACAATCTCACGCCCATGCAATGCCCTATTTCATGTCTCATGTCTCATGTCT
>DIDE01000016.1 GCA_002417975.1 Eggerthellaceae bacterium UBA5808 | reverse complement strand
CGCGTCTGCCATTCCGCCACTCGGGCGCGATTGAAGATTATACTCGCTCCCTGGACTATCGCCAAGTGCAGAGTTCAGATCTGCCCGTAATTCGCAGTTTATCCATGACAGGGTGTGTGAGTTTTGGGAAATAGAGCTTATAGGTTTGTATCTGGGTGCACCTTGTATGCGCTCAGGGTGTATAAAGTAAATGAGAAATATACCAATGCTTCGATGATCATGACCGAATCGACTCCTAATGAAAAACGCTAGGTTCGATTTCTGTAAATATTGGTACAATTTAAACCAATAACAATGCTTCGAAGTGCGTGTTTGTTTGGATTATTGATGGGAAGATTATCTGCATGCAGAAAGATAATGAGATACAAGGTAAACATGGCGTAGGCCACCACGCCGCGAATGCCGCACCGTCACGCAATGATGCGACGCGACGCATGGCACCGACGCAGGGGCAAGCTGCTCCGAATTATGCGCAGCAGCCGCATCGCTCTGCGGGTGAAACGCGTGTAATGTCTCCCGTTGCAAGTCCTTATCAACGGCAAAATGCTGCTTATTCAAACGTTAGACCAGCATCTCCCTATGGAGCGATGGGATGGAACGAGACCCCGCAGGCTGCGGCGCCTCATAAAAACCATCACGTTGGACGCATTATCGCTATCATCTGTGCCATTCTTCTTGCAATTTATGTTGCAGGTGCATTTTTCTTTATGGATCATCTGTATCCTGAATCGACGATGTCAAAACAGAACGTTGGTCTTAAAACTTCATCCGATATTGCTTCGGCGGTGACATCGATTGGACAGGACTATTCGGTTAAGGTATCAGGAGATGGCCTCGATTTTTCGGTTTCATCGTCTCAGATGGGTATGACGATCGATGGGCAAAAGGTTGCTACGGCAATTTTCGCAGATCATAATCCCTGGGCATGGCCGGTTGAAATCGCACAAAACCATGATGTGTCGCGCAGCCTGGTTTCTCAATATAGCGAAAGTGGCCTTTCTCAGATCGTTACTGCACAAGTTGATGCGGTGAATGCGACGGCTACGCAGCCCGTTAATGCGACGATTGCTTATACGCCATCAGTATCGCAGTTCAAAATTATTCCAGAACAGGCAGGAACGATGGTTGACGCATCTGCGGTTAAAACACAGATTGCTTCTGCCGTTGTTGACATGGATTCGTCCGTTACGTTAGGGAATGATCAGCTCGTTCAGCCTACGGTTCTTTCAACAGATCCTACGCTCAGTACTGCGTGCACCACGGCAAATGGTTATCTTAAAGCTGACGTTACGCTGACGCTGGGAGATGCGGCAACAAAGGTTGGCGAGGTTAATGCTGCTCAGATTCAAAATTGGGTGGTTCTTGGAAATGACTTATCGGTAACGTTTGACCAGGATGCTATGAGTGAATGGACGGCTCAGTTGGCGTCAAGTCTTAATACCGAAGGTACGCAACGTACGTATACTCGTCCTGATGGTCGTTCATTTACTGTTTCGGGTGGTACCTATGGGTGGGAAATTGATACCGATAGTCTGACCTCCGAATTGCAGAACGACATTACGACTGGCCAGGTTGCTACATTAGCTGTTCCGACGAACTTCGAAGGTGTTAGCCACAATGGTACGGGTACTCAGGATTGGGGCGCTTACGTCGATGTTGATCTGACCGAACAACATGCTCGCTTCTATGATGCTTCGGGTACGCTCAAGTGGGAAGCTGATTGTGTTACGGGTGCTCCTACAGACGGGCACGATACGCCGCAGGGTGTATGGCGTATCTTTAACAAGGAAAGTCCTTCGGTCTTAAAGGGTGATATTCAGGCATCGACAGGCCAGCCTTCGTATGAAACTGAGGTTGCGTACTGGATGGCATTTACCTATTCAGGTTGCGGTTTACATGATGCAACATGGCAGTCGGCATTTGGTGGTACGCGCTATAAAGATGGGTATGGATCGCATGGCTGCGTCAATCTTTCTTTGGATGCAGCAGCGTCGCTCTACGATCTTGTTGCTGTCGGTAATGCCGTTGTTGTTCACGCTTAGTGCCTGATACTTCTGGCATAGAGATTGACCGTGTGCACTATTTATTTTGGCTATGACGTACTTCGCTCGGCTGTATACCTTAGATGGCATGCAACCGAGCGAATTTGCGTTTGAACAGGCAAATACCTAATATGCATGACATAAATACTGCGTATTTTTACAAAAATCCTGTGTTTGCAGGATAGTCTTAGCACTGTTTTTCATGGATACTTTTGTCATCAAAGCACGTAGCTGATGAGCCTAATGAAATGGATTGAGATGCGCTCAACTAAGGCGCATGGGCGTTGGACTTGAACAGTATCAGTAGCGTGGAAGCATGACGTTTTTCGGGAGGTTCCATAATGAAATTCGGTGGCATTGGTGTTCCAGAACTTTTAATCATCTTAGCGGTTGCATTGCTTATCTTTGGCCCTAAGCATCTTCCAAAGCTTGGTTCTGCTTTTGGCAAAACGATCAAAAATTTACGCGAAGGTCTATCGGGTGCGCCTGAACCTAAAGAAGATACCGTGGTAAAAGTTGAGGATGTCGAATCTGATGAAGCATCAGGCAAGGTTAAGGATGCAACGTCTAAAAAAGCTGCATCTGATGCACCGGTTAGTGCGGTCGATCAAAAGGCTTCTGCTAAGGCGTAATATCTGTATGGTAATGTGCTGCATTGGCACTATCTGGTGATGGTAATGCCAATGTTAGTTTTTCTCTCTGATGGGCAACGATTCCCTTATACGGTTGATGACGTATAGGGGAATCGTTGTGCTTTCGCTGATTTTATCTGGTACGTGTGCGATCGGATAAGACCTGCTACTATGGAGTTGTGCGGATGTCGGTGACGATATCCGTTATGACTTTCATGCTACGGTGTACTAAACGACACGACAAAGGGAGAGTGGACATGCTGCACGTTTCCAATGATCTCTCCACGCGCCGAGTTATTGGTTTTGCGTGCAATCAAGGGTTTGTTCTTTTTCTTTTTTATATGGGATTCAACCGATCGCTTTCTCTTGGATCGATGACCTTTGAACGTGCAGAACTATTCTCTCTTTTAGTCTTTATGGTTATTGGATTTGCGCTTCTTAAAATTGTCTCACGTAAGGTGTGCGATCTTCTACTTTCGCGTCCGTTCTTATATATCTATGCAGTTGTCATGGTTGTTGGTGCGTTGGGATGGACGGACTCTATAACTGTTTTTGAGCTTCCTGTGCTTGGCATTTTCTTAGGGCTGACAGAATCGTTCCTCTTGATGGCATGGGGACGAGCATTTGGTGCAATTGAAAAGGATCAGTCGATCCCTGAGGTCTTCGTTGGTTCGCTTGTCGCCGCACTTATTTGTTTAATATGCGGTTGTGTTGCCATACCAGGGATTATGTATGTCTTGCGTGTGTTACCTCTTATCAGTGCAATTCTTGTTACCGTTCCTTCGTCGAGTGATGCGCCTACTGCTCCTTCTGCATCGCTGTCCTCGCTTCAGCCTGGCTCAGATACGATTCTTCTTTCGCTAAAAATTCTTGTTGGTACGTTTTTGTTCGGAATCTCAGCTGGCATTATGCAGACGTTTGATACTGATCCGGGTACGGCAACTATGCCTTCGTATCCAGTTGCTCTGTTGCTCTTTGGAGCCTTTTTAGCTGGCGGTTTATCGCTACTGCTCTCTGATGGTTTTGGGCGTGGTGCCGCACTCAACAAACTTTATCGTGTCACGATTTTTATGATTACTATTGGATTCTTACTTGTGCCACTACCTGAGTTTGCTCTATCGGTCTTGCCGGGTGATTCGATCGTCCTTGCAGGTTACTTGAGTCTTACGGTGGTACTCATCGCCTTATTTTTGATTATTGCGTTAATTACAAGCAGCGATGTTGCTGCGTCGTTTTCGCGCGGATTTATGGCTCTGTATGGGGGAGAAGCTGTTGGCGTTTTAATAGCGAACGGCATTGACTGCGCGCAGACGGGAGATTCGTCGCCGTACACTTTTGTGGCCATTGCCGGCGTGTTGGTCTTATTCTCCTATGTATTTCTGTTTACGGAGCGCGATTTTGATGATTTATCGCGCATGGTAACTGATACTAATTCCTTTGATGCAGCATGCGAAAAGATCGCGCGCGAAGGTGGGCTTTCGCGCCGCGAGACCGAAATTCTTCCGTATGTTTTAAAAGGCCGTACGAGCGAATGTATTGCTGGAGAGCTATGCATCTCTAAGAGCACGGTTGATACGCATCTAAGGCGTATTTACGCAAAGGTGGATGTTCATAGTCGGCAGGAGCTTATCGACTTGAGTGAGCGAGAGCAACTGCGCTGAGTGCCACTACGTGCAGTGTGGCTGCTTTAGATCTAGATTGATACTTTTATACATGATTTCAGACGTCCAATGATGCCACTATTGGACGTCTGAAATCATTGTGTTCGTTGCTATATGCTGCTGTGTCATACACCTAGCACAGCAGCATATATTTCAATTGAATCCTATTGGTTTTCGTCCGTGGCGCTTACTACTGGATGAGGTGTTTTATTTTGGAATGTCACATCAGTGAGTGTTTGTGCATCTTGGTTGGTAATATTCCAGACGGTTGGCGTCCCATAAAAGGTCAACTGATCAAATGTTGCATTCCTTAAGTAAGCAAGCTGAGATGCATTTGCTTCTGCTGTATCAGCTGCCGATGTAAAACTTACAGAAGAGATGGTAATATCGTGGTCGAACCCATCTGATGCAGATGGTCCAGTGGGGGATCCTTTGAGAGAGATAAAGGGACCTGTTGCTCCGTTGACGGTGCAATCGGAAATAGTGACATGATGGAAGCATGGTTGGCTGAGCGTAGGATCTGTAGCTTTTCCGTCGCCGTTATTTGTGCATTGAAATGCCGATCCAGCTATATGTGCAAAGGCGCAATTTTGTACCGTTATATCGTTGATATCGGCAGCAATTCCGTTTGATGAACGTCCAAGAATTCCGCCGCATCCGTCAAAGACTGTATCTTCAATAGTGATATTGGATAGAGT
>DIDE01000023.1 GCA_002417975.1 Eggerthellaceae bacterium UBA5808 | reverse complement strand
GCGCTGTCTTGTCAGTTTCTTGATACGTGAGTCGACGATCGATCGAAATGCTGCAACTATCAGCAACTGCGCAGCGTGAAGGTGACGTCGATGTGATTTCTGATACTGCAAGTGTGCCTTTGCCCAGGAAATCGTCAGTGCGTAGACGATCATTGAGCCCCTCAATCTCCTTGAGTCTGGAAGCCATTTTATATATAGCATTATCGCCACGTTCGGGAGCACTTCCGTGACACGATATACCTTGTACATCTACGCGTATTTCCATACGGCCGCGATGGCCACGATAGATGTTGCCGTCGGTTGGCTCGGTCAGCACAACGAATGCAGGTTTAATGCCATCCTCGTTGATAAGATATTCCCAGCAGAGACCATCGCAGTCTTCTTCCTGGACGGTTCCGGTTACGAGAATACTTTGATCAGGATTAATGAGATCTAAGTCTTTCATAATGCGTGCGCCATAGACTGCCGCGACAATACCACCTAGTTGATCGCTTGCTCCACGACCACCGATTTCCGTTTCGTTTTCATAGCCAAGATAGGGGTCAAACAGCCAGTTCTTTCGATTTCCTATTCCAACCGTATCGATATGTCCATCGAACGCAATAAGTTTTGGTCCGTCTCCCATACGTCCAATCACGTTTCCCATGGGATCTATGATGACATTGGAAAATTCAAGTGAGTGCATTTCCTCAACGATTCGTTGCGCTGTTGCTTGTTCCTGGGTGCTTTCTCCCGGCAGAGCGATTAGCTCACGGAGAAATGTAGTCATGGCAGGTTCGTATGATTGTGCGTACTCTTTGATCTTCTCGTAATTCACGGATGTTCCTCTCTGCAGTGAAATGAATACTTGATAAGGCGTTATGCCAATGTCTAAGCGAAAACGGTGCGCATTATTTTATATATCTATGCAACTATTTCCAGTAACACATTACTGAGTACTGGTGGAGCAAAAGCACTTGTAGACATACATGCGATTACTTATTCATTTGAATAGACTTACCGCGATGGATACATACCATCCCATACAATATGTCGATAGCTTTGAGGGTCGGTATCTCCCTCGGTACTTATGCAGAGGACCTTCGATGCTGCATTGAGATTAAGGTACGATCGCATCGATGCGAGTTCTGGGTTTGTCATAATTGAAACAAGGAGGCCGACGCCCACAGCTCCTGATTCACCAGATGTGATGGGCAAATCTCCTGAGAGTGGAGCGGCGAGTACACGCATGCCATATGCAGCGATAGGATCGAGCACAGAGGCAAAGCAGCGTGTAGCTGAAGTAAGTATCTTCCAGGGAATCATACTTGCTTCTCCGCAGGCGAGTCCAGCCATGATAGTGTCATGCATCCCTTGTACTGCAACTGGTTTACCTTGCTCAATTGATTGACGAAGACAATCTGCTGCTTTTGCTTCGACAACAGTGACCATAGGCGAATGCTGAGCGTAACGATTGAGAAGAAATCCCTGCACGGATCCAGCGAGTGAACCAACACCTGCTTGTACGAATACATGTGTTGGCTGGGATTGCTCTTGTGCTTCAAACTGATCGCATGCTTCGGCTATCATCGTGCCATATCCTTGCATAATATGGGTTGGAATAGTTTCGTAGCCGAGCCACGATGTATCTTGAATAAGTACGCCTTGGGGATCTGCTTTTGATTGATCATAGGCATATCTGACGGCATCGTCATAGTTCATGTCAACAATGCATGCACGTGCTCCTTCTGCGCGTATTGCATTAAGCCGTGCTCGCGAACTTCCCTGCGGCATGAAAACGATAGCATTCTGATTAAACATGCGTGCAGCCCATGCGACGCCGCGACCATGATTTCCGTCAGTCGCCGTATAAAAGGTGACAGGCTGTATTCGTTTTCTTTGAATACATGAGTTGAGCTGGTCGAAGGTGAGCGCTTTGTCTTCTATATTGAGAGAACGAGCAAGAAAACGCGCAATAGCGTAGGATCCCCCCAACACTTTGAACGCATTGAGTCCAAAGCGTGTAGATTCGTCTTTGACGAATAACGCTCCTATATTGAGGTGCTGTGCAAGGTGCTTAAGGGGTATGAGTGCTGTCGGCTGATAGCCTGGAAGACTTTCGTGGAACGTTCGAACTGCTTGTATATATGCGTTGTCGAGCAGCATGCACTCAGATGTGGCTGCTGTTACTGACGGGTCATGTGCGACCCAGATGACCGAATCTTTCATCGTCTCTCCCTATGCTCGTCTGATGCCTGGGTTGTCCTTCCTTATTGTTTTGCGAAGGACAGCGGCCAAGTATATAGGTCGATGTATGCGGTAGGGGGGCGATATGTGAGTTGTAATCCTTGATGAATAAAGACCTACGTCTCTGATGACATTGCTATCACCTCAATTTCTACAAGAGCTTCGCGTGGCAGATTAGAAACGGCAAATGCGACGCGGGAGGGGACAATGTCATTGGAAAAGAAGCGTGCGTAGACGGCGTTCATCGCATCAAAATCACGTATGTTGTCTAGCAACACCGTAGCCGAAACGATGTCATCCATAGTCATATGTGCTTCGTCAATAATAGCTGCGATGTTTGTCATGCATTGTTCCGTTTGTGCTTCGACTGATGCGGGCATCATGCCGCTTTTAGGATCGATTGGCAACTGGCCTGATAAAAAGAGTATGGGTCCGCATTGTCGCGCTTGTGCGTAAGGCCCGATAGCACGAGGGGCCCGGTCGCTTGATACGATACGGTGAGTCATGTAGTTCTCCTGTTCGCTCGCGGGGGTGATGACAGCGTGATAGGTCTCTGCGTGAAGTGGCGGGCGAGTCCGTATTTCACAAACTATAGGGGGCATTCGGCTATGTCAATAAACAATAAGTATCTTGAACGAACAATTTGAACTCCCTGATCAAAATATGAATGCAATAAATAACAGTTCCAAAATGTCGGTTGACGCGACATCGGTGCTATTTGCTATAGTGGCGCTATTTATTGAGGACTATTGATCGGAATCGATGTGCACAGCAACGAGTGCCAGACGTAAAACCGAGTTTACTTAGATGAGGAGCGTGGTGGTATGGACACGATTTTGGAACAACTTTGCAATCAAATTTCACAAGGTAGAACGTGCGCTTTGATATCGATTTCTAAAAGTCAGGGGTCTTCTCCCCGTGATACTGGTGCAGTTATGATGGTGAAATCAAATGGCACAACGGTTGGAACGATAGGCGGAGGTGGTTTGGAGGCGCATGCAATTTCTGTTGCGCGTGATGTTATTTCAACAAGGCAAGCTCGTACAATTACGATACGCATGGATGGTACGCAGCCTGATCTTGACCTTATCTGCGGTGGCACCGTTGAGTTGCTTATCATGCCTCTTGATAGACGCGAATATGATGTTATGCAGATGCTTCTGAACGCATTGCATGAACGAAAAGATGTAATGTACTGTGCAATTTTTTATAAACAACGTGTCGATCATGTATGCATCGATTGTAGCCAGCAGCACGCATGTGCCTCGACGACAGATGAGCGAGATCTTATCCGGCATCTTATAGACTATTCTTTAGGACATGAAGACGAACAGCCATTGCAAGGTGCCAACTATCATATGGAGCGTCTTCCTCATGATGGAATGCTTTATTTTTTGGGTGGAGGACATGTGGCATATGCAACTGAGCAAGTTGCGCGTGTAGCTGGTTTTACCTGTACGGTACTTGATGATCGTCCAGAGTATGCTTCTAAAGAACGATTTCCTTTCTCATCATGTAGTTGTGTGCCTGAATACGATGATTTGAATAGTATCGTTATTGCGCCCAACGATTATATTGTCATTATGACGCGAGGTCATTTATATGATTTTAAATGTCTTACCTGGGCGCTTGCAACGCCAGCTTTGTATATAGGCATGATGAGCTCGCGTCGTAAGCGGAAAATTGTATATGAAAAGATTCAAGCGCTTGGATATAGTGGTATTCGTCTTGAGCATGTTCATACACCGATTGGTTTACCACTTGGTGGAAAATCTCCTGGCGAAATTGGTGTGTCGATTATAGCCCAGCTTATTACACATCGTGCTCAACGCCGTATGCATACGTCTACTCTTCATGATCGTGTCGGGATAGAACAAACGAATCAAGCGAACTTGGGAACGCTGAGCTGCTTCTCGTAGGCGTGCAGGGATGACTTTATGAATTTCTTCGGACGACTGGCTGGATCGTGCTACACTGTGAAAGCTTGTCTTCGCCTTGTATAGAAACCAAGGTGTGAAAAGGAGAACCATATGAAGAAGAATATCCATCCCGAATACGTCGAATGTACAGTGCACTGCACTTATGGCAACACGTTCAAGACGCGTTCAACCAAGTCCGAGCTCAGCATTGATATCTGCAATGCTTGTCACCCGTTCTTCACCGGTCAACAGAAACTGATTGATACCGGTGGACGGGTACAGCGTTTTGCCGATAAATACGGTTCAGCGACTGAGAAGGTTGCTGCTCGTGAGGCTGCTAAGAAGGCTGAGCATAAAGCTCAGGTTGAAGCTGCTGATAAGGCTCGCAAGGAAGAACGCGAGAAGAAGGCTGCTAAGAAGGCAGAGCGTACTGCTGACTTTGCTAAGAAGGCAGAAGCTGCTGCTAAGAAGGCTGCTGAAGCTGCAGAAAAGGAAAAGGCTGCTGAAGCTGCAAAGGCTGAAACCGCTGCTGCAACCGATTCTGCTGACAAAGATGCTTCTGCTGCAGCTGAAAAAGAAGCTGCTCCAAAGGCGACTGACGCAAAATAGTGGTTCTTGCGCCATACCGTATTGGGTTGTAAGAGCTATTGATAAGGACCAACCGCATGCGCGGCTGGTCCTTATTCTTTTCTGTGCTCGTTTTGTCCTATAGTCTGATTTTTCTTCATAAATTATGGGCACCGACTTGCGTCGACACCCATAATTAGACACATATTTGTTCTATACGTTTAATCTATTATTTATCCCACGAGAGAAAAGCCCATGTAATCATTCTGGGTGTTCTCAGACGATAGTGCTTTTCGGGGTATCCTTTTCCGTCATCTCGTCCTTCATGCTCGTTTGGTACGAGTTCTTGCGAAAGCCATGTACGGAGTTTTTCTTTTGCCTCGTCAACGGGAATATCTTTGCACGAAGTCGAAACATCATCGATCATTCTATTAAAGTCTTCGCATGCCTCATCAAGCGTGTCGAAGGTATCTTTACGCTCACTTTTGATATAGGAAATCGAAGGATCAATGCCACTATTAACAAGGATATTAAAAGCGTATTGGTAATCTTTGCCGCAGACATTATGAATTCCACAGTGACGCAGAATTGTATCATCTTGTCGAGGCGATGCGCCAGTTGGGAGTGTAATGCAGACGCGTTTGCGTGCAAGGGTATGTAGGCGGTGAAGCGAATCCTTTAAATCCGTTGTTGATATGGAACGTGAGGCAAAGCACACATCAATTGATTCGGGTTCTAAGCCAAAAGATTTCCAGTCATCTTCCCAGCTCATAAGTAGCGGAGTAATACCTTTTGCGTGGCAGATTTTTGCACGGCGGTCCATTTCGTCGAGCATCCCCTGACTAAAGTCTGCAGCAACTACTTTGTGTCCTTTTAGCGCGAGCGGTACGGCAAGGCTTCCTGTTCCGCATCCCATATCAAATACCGTATCATCGGGCTCAATGTCGATGAGTGACAAAAAGTTACGTGCATAGATACTGTGGTCAATGCTCGAGAAGTGCTTTGATCGTTTATTCCAGAATTGTGAGTCGTCTGCGTGACGACGGATGCGCTGAAGATGCTTCCACTCTTCGTTCCAGTCTGTTGTTTGAAGCGTTGAAATATCGAATGAGTTTGCCATGGTGCGAGCTATCTCCTTGTTTAGGTAAGGATCTGTTTCTTTTGTTCTAATCGTCGATGAGAATCATTGTAATACGATACGTTAGTAAATGCGTTGTAACATAACATGAATATGCCGATGTATGAAACAGATGTACTATGCGCATTACTAAAAATACGGAGGACACTATGAACGTTGAATTACTTTATCATACGCCCGATCCTGAACGGGCGATTGCAACTGCTGCTCGTCTTTGCTATGCGCCAATCGGCGCGGCAGAACTTATGGAAACGATGTCGGATGAACGCATGAGTAGTGTACTGAGCACTATTATGCGCAGTGGCCATTTTAGTACGCTTGAACATGCCAGCTACACGTTTGCAATCGAAGGTGTTTCACGCACAATGACGCATCAACTTGTACGTCATCGTCTTGCGAGCTACAACCAACAATCGCAGCGCTATGTAAAATATAAAAACGGTATTTCGGTTGTTGAACCCGATACCATTGCTTCGGATCCGAAGCATCATGAAGCATTCAACCAGGCAATTCATGCATGCGAAGAGGCGTATAAACAACTCATTGAGGCAGGTGTTCCTGCTGAGGATGCACGTTTTGTTCTTCCAAATGCTACAGAGACTAAGATCGTTGTTACGATGAATGTCAGAGAACTTCTGCACTTCTTTGAGCTGCGTTGTTGCAATAGAGCACAGTGGGAGATACGTGCTGTTGCACAGCGGATGCTTGAGCTTGCTCGTCCTACAGCCCCCTTTATTTTTAAAGATGCGGGTCCATCGTGTGTGCGTGGTACGTGCTGTGAAGGCAAGATGACATGTGGACATCCGCATGCTCGTGTTGAAAGAGACTAGAAGTATATGGCCCATTGTCATTCACGTCATGCTTCGGATGCTTCTCGTGCATTTAAAGAAGATGGCGCACTTAAAACTCATATTGGTGGTCAGGCGCTGATTGAAGGTATCATGATGCGTGGCCGCTATAATTGGTCGGTTGCGGTCCGTGAACCCTCAGGGTCGATATATGTAGAGGATCATGATATTGGGAGCGGACAGCCCCGCCATCAGTGGATGCATTGGCCTCTAATTCGTGGTTGCACATCGCTTGTCGAATCGCTGACAATTGGGTATAAAGCACTCGAAATTGCAGCTACACATGCGTTCGATGATGAAGATGACGACAATGATCAACCTGCTGATGTGTCAGCCTCATCAGACAATGAGGGTGACTCTGATCAGGATCAAACTGGTTCAACGACAAATGAGGCTTCATTTGGAAGTCAGCATGAGATTACGATTGCATTGGTCATGGGTCTTGTCCTAGGGATTGTGCTGTTTATCGTGCTCCCTGCGCTGATTACTAATCTTATTGTTGGGGAATACGACAGTGCGACATTGACGTGGAATATCGTTGATGGGCTTCTGCGTATTGGCGTGTTTATTGGATATCTTTGGCTTATTGGCCGTATGAAAGATGTACGACGGATGTTCGGCTACCATGGCGCCGAGCATAAAACTATTCACTGTTTTGAACATGGGTTACCCCTAACACCCGATAATGCCCGCTCGTTTCCTCGTCTCCATGTACGGTGTGGCACGGCGTTTCTTCTTATGGTTATGGTTATCGCCATATTTGTATATGCCGTTACTCCTATTAATGCGCTCATTAGCGCATGGGGAATAGCGGATGGTGCGCCTAAGCTATTACTTGTTATTGCTATTCGTATTGTGCTTATGCCTGTTATTGCAGGAGTCTCATATGAAGTTACTGTTAGGTGGGCTGGACGTCATCCATCCAATCCGCTCGTTAAAATCATTCTTTGGCCCGGTATACAAATGCAATATTTAACTACTCGTGAGCCTGACGATGGCGAACTTGAATGTGCTATTGCAGCAATGCAGCATGTTGTGGAACGTGAGGAACGCGAAGAAGCCTAATCCTTTTGCAACGCGCACGTCCATTTTATAGAGTGTATCTTTTAAGAGCCCGAGGTACAGGGAAACATATATGCACTATGTATGCCAACTCGGGCTTCATCTTCCTTTTATATTTGCACTTCGTCCCATATAGCCATGCCCTGTTAAGATGCGGTTGCGTCTTTTTTCTTCTATTCGTATTGTTTTCCATAGAACGTCATTCCTTAATTGAATGCGACTATTTTGCATCCAACATTTTCTTTTGCATTGCATAAGGCGTGTTTGATCAGGAGATCTATAAAATACGTCCTTTAGGGTCGTAGACCTTTTTTGTATTCCCCGCAAGGATGTAGCTGTTGTAGGGCATAGGAGGAAGGGGTTTATATGATTCAGAGTCATGCGTTCGGGTCGCAGACCGCGGACGCGCTGTCCAAGAAGAAGCCGCGATCTTCAAAAGGGGGGCTTAATTGGATTACGTTGCTTATCACGGTTCTTATTGGAGTGGCACTATGGTTTGCACCTGTTCCTGAAGGGCTGGACGTAAAAGCATGGCATCTATTTGCGATATTTGTCGCAACAATTGTTGGCCTCATTACGAAGCCGCTTCCCATGGGAGCGGTAGCAATCATGGCCATTACGATAACGGTTTTGACGGGTACGTTAAAACTATCTGAAGGGCTTGCTGGGTTTTCGAACAGCACTATTTGGCTCATTGTTATCGCGTTCTTTATTTCAAGAGGATTCATCAAAACGGGTTTAGGTGCGCGTATTGCCTATTTATTTGTGTATAAATTTGGCAAGAAAACATTGAGCCTATCGTATGCAC
>DIDE01000114.1 GCA_002417975.1 Eggerthellaceae bacterium UBA5808 | reverse complement strand
CAGGTGAGGTAAAGAACTGGCCTCGTCTCATAAAAAAGGATGCACGTGGCTGGATCGATCTGCACAAACACTCTCGTGATACAGATATTACAAATTCCCATGCGCTCTATCATCGTGATGGAGCATGCTATGGAATCTATGATACCGAATCATGTACCTCTGAACCTGTTGACACACTGAATACGAATGAGGCTGGATATGCAAAATCAATCAGTCTGAATGTGGGCACCTATTGGGTTAAAGAGATCAGTGCACCAAAGGGCTTTGCCCTTGATGAAACAATCTATCCCGTTGTTGTTAAAGAAAATGAGGTAGCACACGTCAACGGTGGATTTGTTGTTGATGCTCCACAGGGAGCTCCTATCGATATTCTCCTGGCAAAACTTGATCGTGCAACAGGCCTAGCGTCTGCACAAGGTGGGGCATCCCTTGCCGGTGCTCACTACGAAGTGAGTCTCTACGATGGTATCTATGATGAGGCGGCACTTCCTCAAGATTCGCTGTATACGTGGGTATTTGCAACTGATAAACAAGGTGTGATTCGCTTCGATGAAGCCCATCTTATATCGGCCCCCGGTCTCTTTTTCGCCGATAGTCGTGGGTCGCCGATGCTGCCGTGCGGCACTGTTGTTGTTAAAGAGATTCAAGCACCTTCTGGTTATCTACTTCCCGCATCTCCACCAAGTTATATTCGCCACATTACACCGCAAGGAACCTCTGAGCAGCTTGCAAGTTTCAACGCTATAGAAGATAGGGAAGATGTCATTCGAGGGGATCTGTCCTTTACTAAGATAGAGGCACTAAGTAATAAACCCTTTGCAAAGATTCCTTTCTTGATTACGCATACAGCAACCGGAGAATCCCACGTTGTCGTAGCTGATGATAAAGGCGTCATCGACACACATGCGCTGCGCACACAGACAACATCTGAAAAGGCCAATGCCAATGCCAACGATGCCTTTCTCTCAAAGGATCGCACCTCAATCACTAATCCTCTTAAGTTGCGTGATGATACACCGGTATGGTTCGGGGAGGATGTAGCTCATAACAGTGCTGCATATGATGCATCTCTTGGTGCGCTGCCCTATGGTGACTACACCATTCAAGAACTCTCTGTCCCTATAAATGCAACCTATCGTCTCGTTTCATTTACCATAAGCATTACCGAGAACAACAAGATCATTACTTCAGGTGAGGTAAAGAACTGGCCGAAACCAAAGAAAGTGAAGCCTTATGATCCTGATTCCTCTGTTCCTGAACCTCCAATACCGAATGACCCCTATGCCCCAGAACCTCCAATACCGAATGACCCCTATGCCCCAGAACCTCCAATACCGGATGATCCTGCTTTGGATCAAAAGACCGAGTGGAGCAGGGGACAGAGAATTTCGCGCGCACAAGCACAAAAAGGAGTTCTAGCGAAAACCGGTGATAATTTGTTTGCCTATAACGTGGGCGCACTATTAGTGCTGAGCGCTGGCTCACTTCTTGTGGGCTATGCTAGACGTCGTCGACAATATTGAGGGTTGATACTAAATAAGGATTTCAAATCTTCGCCCTACTCTCGAGCGTTGTTCATCGTCTTGGCATCAGATACGGAGTTATATCAGATGTCGAAGCGACAAATATGCGCTATGATTTGTCAAAGATTTCCTAGCAAGGTGTGGCAAAGTATGAGGAAAGGCCTGACGATGATTATTGCATCTTCGAATACTATTGAGGGTAAAAAGATTGAGACTCTTGGGATGGTACAGGGCAGTTATGTATTTTCGCGCCATGCTGCCCATGACCTTGCTGCTGGTGTTAAGAATTTTGCTGGATGTGAGAATAAGCTACTTACTAAAGTAAGTACCGAAGCTCGCATTGAGGCATGTAATCGCATGGCTGAACGGGCGAAAGATCTTAATGCAGATGCGGTATGTGCAGTACGCTATGCGGGTAGTTCGTACGGAGAAGGTATTGTCGAAGTCGCTTGCTATGGCACGGCGGTTAAATTTGTCTAGGACTATACATGTTCCTACATTGGTAGATTTACATGTATAGGTATTCATGAATTTGATAAAGGATGCGCTTTGATTGACCTGTGGATACGGAATAGTTCAAATCCGTATCCACATTCATATCGGTCTGTACTGCTATGCCATATGCTTCGTAGATACATATGGCAAGTTTTATTACAACTGCAAGTCATTCTTTGTACGTAAATTTAAGGATGAGATGTATACGTAGCTTTTCAGTTACGACTATCAAGGTACTGCTTCATTGAGTACCGGGTGATATCAGATCGATTAATAATGCCGACCATATGATGTTCGTGCATTACGGGGACCTTTTTAAGATGATGCGACGAAAGCAGTGTGCAAACATCACCGAGATTCTGGGTGAGCGCTACCGAAATGACGTGATTTCCGCAGATGTCTGCAATGGGCGTATCCATAAGTGCGGCAAGGCGATTATTTGGAAGTTCATCATCGCTGTGCTCATCATTACATGTATTATCATGCTCAACATTATTTGAGTTATCTGCTGTATTGCCTGACACTCGTTGCGCCTCAATGAGGAACGAATACGTTGTGGTGAAATAGGGAGTTTGGTTTGACAGGTAGCGCATGATGTCTCCATCAGATATAAAGCCAACGGGATTTCCCTGTTCGTTAACGACAGGCATTCCCGATATCCCTTTTTCGACAAAGAGCGTAAGAGCATCAAGTACCTTATTGCTTGGAGTTACGGTATACACTTCGGATTTCATAAGAGATTGAAGCAATGGATGCTTGGTCTTGCTTTGATCTTGCGCTTTAGTCTGAGAGGTGTGAATAAGATGTCGTGCCCAGCAGGCAATAATGAATCCAACCAAAGAAACGATGGCAACGCAGATTGCAGTCATCGAAAAACCTGCACACTGCGCAGTATAGAGATTAGCAGTCGCTGCGTGTTCGGTTTGTGAGGCAAGAAATGTGGAATAGATTCCCGTGAAGAGAGAAGCACCAATACATCCAGCTACCTGAAAGCCCATGCTTAAAATGGTGACCCCATGAATATTCATCTGAGGGGAAAGATGTGATAATGCATAGCTTTGAGCGGGTCCAATAATAAATGCTGTACTTCCAATAATAGGAAGATATAAAAGCGCGATAGCTACGCAAGAATCGTTTGAAATCGTGCCCGACATGAGGAGAATGAATACGATCATGCAGGCGAATGCAACGGGAAGCATGATGGCAACGCCATGGCGATCGTAGATACGTCCAGCTAATGGTGCAAGAACGCACGTGAGCAGAATTGCAGGAAATACCGTTAGAGATGCATCCATTGCTGATGTACCTAACGTTCCTTGCAAGAACAGGGGCATGATAATGTTAAGTGCAAATACGATGGTTAGCGTAACAACGTTAATAAGCAAGCCAGCGGTATATGCATGATTTGACAGTGGCGCAAGGTTGATAAGTGGCTGATCAATGCGACGTTGACGTCTAACGAATATAGCAAGAAAAATGCAGCCAATAATGAGCGAGATGATTGATACGGCGATCGATGCACCGAACAGGGTTGAACAGCCGTACAACAAGCCGATAAGTGCCAGACTGATAAAGATGATCGAAGCAATATCAACGCGTGGATGTGATAGTTGCGCGACGTTCGTCAGCGCATACGCAGCGAGTGCAAAACAAACAAGGCATAGTACACCAAAAACGACAAACAGCAGATGCCATGATGCGACAGAGAGAAGCGCGCCTGCTAAGACAAGGCTCAAAGATGGGCCAAGGGTCGTCATTGCACCCATGATACCCATATATGCTCCAAGCTTTTTACGCGGAGCTACTTCTAATACAAGGCTCATGCCAATGGGGATGCACATTCCACTGCCGAGCGCTTGAATGATACGGCCTAATAGAAGAATCTGAAAAGATGGGGCGCATGCACCGATTGCGCTTCCTATAACCAGAAGTGCCACGGTCGATAGGAACAAGGGTTTTGTTGGGATGCTTCGATAAAGAAATGCACTGATCGGAACCATGATTGCGGCGCAGAGCATATATGCGGTTGCAAGCCATTGGACGGTTGTCATGTCAACTGACAAGTCAGACATGATAGGGGTGAATGCGACGTTGAGAAACGTTTCGTTGAATGTTGCAAGAAATGCCGAGAAGGCAGCAACAACAAAAATTAGTTTCGCATTCGCTGGTCGATGGGTCGAGATGTTTGATGCCATTGGGATGGTAATCCTACTTTCCAAGATGTGCATACAACAAAAAAACGAGACACGGATTATGCCGTGTCCCGTTTCCTATCAAAGAGAAGCGTATTGATCCTATCGGCTATTGAACCGATAAAAAATACGCAGTTACTTAGATGTTGTGTCGTATGCTGACGAATATGTGCGCGTACATCGAATTATTGCCCTCTGCGTAGGTATGTTCACGCGGGGCTTAGCTTCTAAAGTAAAACCAACTTGAATTCAGCCTATAAAGTGAAAGGGACAATTTGTACGTACCATAACGTCCCTAGGCTATTGGTTTATATAGTGCCATCTTCTTTGTCGATGTAAGCGTGAACGTATTCTACCGCTTTATAGAGCGTGTGCAGGGACATGAATAGACATGATTTCACAAATGAACCAGATGATGAGGCTACTTTGTCTACACAAATGTAAAGATTGTTGCTGATCGAGCTATGAATGCCCATGCATACTCCCTTTTGAGACCCGAATGTTTCATTTAGGTTTCGATTGCGCGTATGAGAAGTTCCGCAAAACAACGAAAGGGTGTTTTGCACTATAATATCAATTGGATGATTAGCTTATTTTACCTATACATGCGTAAAGGCAATAAGGAGTTCTTTTGACTGATAAGAGTGAAAACATTCAAGAGCTCTGTGATGCAGCTGCAAAACGGGGCAAAGTTCTTCAGGATTTAGTAAATGATCTTTCAGGTTCATCGCGTCACGTACGACAGATCGCGTCTTCGGCGCTGTCGCTGCTCGCAAAGGAGAATCCGGAGCGTGTTGCTCCGTATGCTGATGCGGCTATCGATGCTCTTAATCGACCCGAGGCTCAGACAAGGTGGGAATGCCTTGATATTCTTACGCAGCTTGTTGCGTTGGAGTCACGTACCTGTGATAAGGCTGTCAATGGTGCGGAAGCAGCGTTGTTTGATGAAGAAAGCGGAACGGTCCGCTTAGCGGCTATGCGCTTCTTGTGCAAACTCGGCGCAACAACAGAAAATCGATCCAAGCATATATGGCCTCTGATCGATGAGGCAATCCAGTGCTACCATGGTGATCTTGAATTTCAGGAAATGCTCGTTGCTGTTATTGGCTTTTCTGCGGGCAAACTCGATGAAGAAGTTAAGCAACAACTTCACGATCGCGTGCAGTTCGATGCAAAGAATGGCTCGGGCGCACTTAAAAATCGTTCTCAGCAGATTATCGATAATCTCGCTTAATACAAAGCGGGATATTGGTTCTATAAGGCGCGCGGCGAACTATGGTTCGCCCGTCCGCTTATTTTGTTGTCGGAACTATACCAGAGGAGTACGTATACTATGGCTCAACATACTGTGACCTTAATTCCCGGCGATGGCATTGGAAGCGAGACTTCGGCCGCGATGCGCAAGGTACTTGCTGCATCTGGTTGTGACATCAAATGGGAAGTTGCCGAAGCAGGGTCTGCTGTTATGGATTCATGCGGAACGCCTCTTCCAGAGTCTACGATTGATGCGGTACGTCGCAATAAAATTGCAATTAAAGGCCCAATCACAACTCCTGTTGGAACGGGCTTCCGCAGCGTTAACGTCGCTTTGCGTAAGACGTTGCAACTCTACGTTAACCTTCGTCCAGTGGTAAGTATGCCTGGCGCTGGTGGACGCTATGATGACGTTGATTTGGTAATCGTGCGTGAGAATTCCGAGGACTTGTATGCGGGTGTCGAGTTCGAAGAAGGATCGGAAGATGCAGCGCATCTGATTGATTTCTGTAAGGAAAGTGGCGCAGGAACGATCCGCCCTGATTCAGGCATCTCGATTAAGCCAATCAGTGTTACCGCAACGCAGAATATCGTTCGTTATGCGTTCGAATATGCAATTGCTCATCATCGTCATAAGGTGACGGCTGTTCATAAAGCTAACATCATGAAGCATACCGATGGACTTTTCCTACGCGTTGCACGCGAAGTCGCCAAAGAGTATGAAGGACGGATCGAGTTTGACGATCGTATTGTCGATGCGTTCTGCATGAACCTTGTCATTGATCCATCGCAATTTGATGTGATTGTGTTCCCTAATCTCTATGGTGATATCGCAAGCGACCTTTGTGCTGGTCTTGTTGGTGGTCTTGGCATTGCTCCTGGAGCTAATATCGGCAAAGACTATGCGATTTTTGAGGCAGTACACGGAAGCGCGCCAGACATTGCGGGAAAGAACATCGCTAATCCAACGGCAGAGATTCTGTCGGGCGCGATGATGCTTGATTACATGCACGAAAACGAATGCGCCGAGCGCATTCGCAATGCTGTTCGCGCAATTTATGCCGAAGGGGCATACGCAACCGCAGATATTCGTTGGGCAACAGGATCTGATCGTCCAGCATGTTCGTGCACTGAGTTCACTGATGAGCTTGTTAAGCGAATTCAGAACTCTTTGTAGGAACTGCTTGGGGTCTGCGCTATTTCGTGATGTGCCAAAATGGCATGTTGATCACGTGCAATACTAACGATTATTCGAGGATGTGCGATCGTTTAGATACGTTGAGCACGCAATGATTGAGCTGGTGCGACATCAGTGGAAGACGAGGATAGACTATGACAGATAGTATACATACGCGTTCTGATCTTTTATCGGTTGGCGACACAACGTATCGATACATTCCCGTACGACAGATACCAGGTGCAGAGCATCTGCCGTATGCACTGACAATTCTGCTGGAGAATATCTTACGCAACGTTGATGACGACCAGCGTGCTCGTGAACTTGCGGATCGTCTTATTGCGGCCGGCTGCAAGGGAGAACAGGGAAGTGAGATTGAATTCAGCCCTGCGCGTGTGCTCTTCCAAGATTTTACTGGCGTTCCTGTGTTCGTTGATTTTGCAGTCATGCGTGAAGCGTGTGCTCAACTTGGTGGCGATCCTTCAACTATCAATCCGCATGTTCCCTGTAATCTTGTCATTGATCATTCCGTTATTGCTGATGAAGCAGGGTGTGCTTCGGCGTGCGCAACGAATATGGGCAAGGAATATCATCGCAATCGCGAACGCTATGAATTCTTAAAATGGGCTCAGCAGTCATTCGATAACGTCCGCATTGTGCCACCAGGATCGGGTATTTGCCACCAGCTCAATATCGAACGATTTGCATCGGTTGCCATGACGCGAACAGACGAACAAGGAACCGATGAAGTCTATTTTGACACGCTTGTTGGCACCGATAGTCATACGCCAACGGCAAATGGTATTGGCGTGCTGGGCTGGGGCGTTGGCGGAATTGAGGCCGAAGCAGCTGCTCTTGGACAACCTATTACGACATTGGTACCGCCGGTGGTGGGCGTAAACTTTGTTGGGGAATTACGCGACGGTGTTGCTGCAATGGACGTATCTCTTACGATGGCGCAGATGCTTCGCAAAGAAGGCGTTGTCGGATGCTTTGTGGAGTGCTTTGGTGAAGGTGTTGCTCATCTGAGTACGACACAGCGTACGTGCATTTCTAACATGACACCTGAATATGGATGCACGTGCACATTATTCCCTGTTGATGAGCGCACGATTGAATATCTGGAGCTGACGGGAAGAAGCAAACAGCAGATTGATGTAGTAAAGGCGTATGCCAAAGCACAAGGAGTTTGGGGCACCCCCGATCCGGCTGAGCGCTCGTACGCAAAGGTACTCACGCTTGATTTGTCAAAAGTAGAGTCGAATATAGCTGGACCATCGCGTCCTCATGATCGTATTGCGCTGTCGGGCGCTCGCGCGGCGTTTGAGCATATTTGTGCTGATCGTAAGGCGGATCTTAGCAAGAAGGTCCCCGTTACAATTGACGGATCAACGTATCAGCTTGGACATGGCGCAATTGCGATTGCTGCGGTAACAAGCTGCACGACTGCTACCGATCCGGCAATGATGCTCGCGTGTGGATTGTTCGCGCGCCATGCGGCTGATTGCGGATTGACTCCTAAACCTTGGGTTAAGTGTATTCTTGCGCCAGGAAGCAAAGCGACGCAGATGATTCTTGAGCGTGCGGGATTACTTACAAGCTTGGAGCGCTTAGGCTTTTATACGTGCGGTTTTGGCTGCATGAGTTGTATTGGAAATTCAGGTCCAATCCTGCCTGCGATGCATGATGTTGCAGGCAAAATTGAACTTGCTGGTGTGCTGTCTGGCAACCGTAATTTTGAAGGTCGTATATCGCCGGATGTTTCCCAAAATTATTTGAGCGCACCTGTTGGCGTTATTGCTTATGCTCTTGCAGGTACAATGGATTTTGACTTTGAAACACAGCCACTTGGGTCCGATGCAGACGGCAACGATGTTTTTCTTTCTCAGCTGTGGCCGTCCAACGACGAAATTGCTGCGCTTCAGCAGCGTGTGGTAACGCCTGATCTATTTGAAGAAAGCGGTCGTGGTCTCTACGATGGCGACGAAGCATGGGACAATCTTGACGCTGCAACAGGGGATACATTCTCTTGGGATCCAAATTCGACCTATGTACGACGTGCTCCGTATTTTGATGGAATGACGCGTCAGGTTACAGAACCTGCACCTGTCAAAGAGGCTCGTGCTCTGGTTAAGCTGGGAGACTTTATCACGACTGACCATATTTCGCCAGCTGGAGCAATCGCTCAAGATTCTGCTGCTGCGCGCTATCTGCGCGATCGTGGAGTATGCGAGGATGACTTTAATACGTATGGGTCGCGCCGTGGAAACCATGAGGTTATGGCACGAGGAACATTTGCTAATGTGAAGCTCAAGAATATGCTTGCCGAGGGTCATATGGGTGGATGGACACGCGATATGACAGATGGTGCGCTTAAACTTATTTTCGACGCTTCTGAATCGTATAAGCATCAGGGAACATCACTTGTTGTACTCGCGGGCAAGATGTACGGAAGCGGCTCTTCTCGTGACTGGGCAGCAAAGGGGCCAATGCTGCTGGGCGTTCGCGCAGTGTTTGCCGAAAGTTTTGAACGCATTCATCGAAGCAATTTGATTGGTATGGGTATGCTGCCGCTCCAATTTATGGACGGACAAAGTGCTGCATCGCTTGGTCTTGATGGAAGCGAACGCTTTTCGATTGAACCGATTGATTGTTCTGAGGGGCTTCCTCGTCCTGCACATGCGCATGTTCAGGCGCAGCGCGACGATGGAACCACAACTGAATTCGATACTATCGTTCGTATCGATACACCGACCGAGGGAGACTACTATCGTAATGGTGGTATCCTCCAATATGTACTCAGACAACTGTCGTAACAGGTGATAAGGGATGCGCTACGTTTGCTACAAAGAGCGTAGTAAGTCTCACTACTGTCTTTGAGTCGTAGCAGGTGATAAGGGATGCGCCACGTATATTGATGTGGCGGGACGCATAAAGGGGATACTATGGACCAGAAATCTATGGAAGACTTTTTCAAAGCGGTTGGGTTTACCCCTCCCGCAGGTACAGGTAAACAAAAGGATACGGTTGACGTTGAGCCCAAAGAGGCTCATTCAGATCATAAGCGCGGACGTTCTCACGGATCTTCTGTGGGCCCTCATGTTGATTTTTCTTCATGGGGGACTAAAACGCTCATCATCTGCGCTATAGCACTGATTCTTATCATTGCGGGTGCGTACTGGTGGTTTCACCCACCGTTGAGCATATATAGCGTTGATTGCTGGATGTTTGCCTTTGTCTTTATCGTTTTGCCTCTATTTATTGTGCTGCGAAGTATGCATAAACGTTACGATCGTGGCGATGCGCGGCACCATCCCAATGCTAAGCGCGCGAGAGCTTATTCGATAGCTTCATTTGTTCCGCTTGCTGTTGTCGTGGTATTTGTGGTTGGTACCTGCATGTCGCTGTCGATTTGGCCTGGTAATGCGGAGCGCTATGCGTCGGTTCTCTTCTTAAAAGACAGCGATTTTGCGAGCGACATTCAAGAGGTTGATTACGATTCCATTCTTGTTATTGATCGGGTTTCCGCGGTAATTCTTAGCAATCGTACGTTGGTAGAAATTCCTGCTTACGTGAGTCAGTTTGCCATATCTGATTTGCATTCGCAGATCAAT
>DIDE01000033.1 GCA_002417975.1 Eggerthellaceae bacterium UBA5808 | reverse complement strand
GACTCGTTCCTGCAACAAATGGGGCAATCGTTCGAATAATGGGAAAGAACCGCGTTACCACGACAGCAAGCGATCCCCATTTTTCAAAAAAGGAATGCGTCTTAGCAATACGCTCAGGTGTAAGCGCTTTAACTTTGCCCGAATCGATGATTGCATGGCCAAACGCACGACCAATCCAGTAGTTAGAAGTGTTTCCTAAAATAGCAGCAAAACTGAAGATACAGAGTGCAGCCCAAATGTTGAGCCCACCACCGTCAGCGCAGAATACGCCAGCTGCAAATAAAAGACTATCGCCTGGCAAAAACGGCGTAACAACGAGACCGGTTTCGAGAAAGATAACGAAAAAAAGTGGCGCATAGACCCAGATCGGCCCGAATGTGATAATCCAACCGGCAATCGCATTACGAGGATCATGGAGCAAGCCAAGAATAAAGTTAATGAATTCCATGTACTTCCCTACGCTCAAAAGATCGTATATGCAAAAGATGTCTAAAAAAGCAAAGTATCCCGAATAGGCAAGGGCGCTCGTCAGCGGTTCCTTATGGCTGCTTCCTCCCGGACCTGACCAGATTCGAGACATGGCGCCGCCCAAGCCCATTCGAGATACTCATCCCGCAACAGAATCAGTATACCCGATGGCCCTCTTTCTGGGTATCATGCCACTGAGCGAATGACGAAACGAACACAACGGTAGATAATGCCTCGCAAAGACGAATCGTGTATGATTACGTGGTGACTAAAGCATCATATACACTGTTAGCGTCGCATCTCTATCGGAAAGAGAGCATGTACACCACCATTTACGAAAATCTTACCGCTCCACTGCGACGCCACCCTTGGCTTATCACGGCACTTAATGTAGTCGATAAGTGCTGCGTCATAATCATCGCCTGTATATACGCAGGAATCATCATCATGCTGTGTGGCGCAGGCGATCATCACGCACTACGTGTCATTGCTGTTCCTGCAGCATCGTTTATCCTTCTCAGTATTGCTCGAAAGATTATCAATGCTCCACGTCCCTACGAAGTTTACCCGATTAATCCCCTGATCAAACGGTCTCTGCATGGAAAATCATTTCCGGGACGCCACGTATTCTCCGCCGCAGTCATTGCATGCTCACTCTATATTCCATCGCCGATCTGCGCCACTATAACATTTGTTCTCGCCTGTATACTCGCCATCGTTCGCGTTCTTGGTGGCGTCCATTTTCCACGAGATGTTATTGTCGGTCTGATCGCTGGCGCCGTATGCGGCATTTTAGGATACGTTATCCTGCCCGCTTAGCGTGTATGTCTAAAATCTGTTGCTACAGAGCGCGAAAAATATCGCCCTCTGAATAAAGGCTTCCGCATGCACACACCAGGCCCTCAAGCCCCGCAAGCGTACGAGCTTGGCTCATAGCATCAGGAATATCTTGAGCAACGCGAATCGCTTCAATTGATGTATCAGGCAGCGTTGCTGCAATACGCGTAATGGCATCAGCGAGGTCATGAGCCGACAAAGCGCGCGGATTAGGAGGTGCGATTGTGACAAACGCACGTGCATAAGGAATCATCGTCGCAAGCATCGAATCGTAATCTTTATCCGCAAGTACGCCCATCAAAAACACCGGACGTGCATCAGGAAAGTTAGCCACAAGCGAATCGATAAGCACGCATGCACCTTGAGGATTATGGCCACCATCAAGAATAAACGTTGGGTCATGGGCAACAATCTGAAATCTACCAGGCCATTGAGCATCAGCAAGACCCGATCGCAGCGCCTTGTCGGAAATTTTCCAACCGCACGCACGTAATGCCTGCACAATTTCGATAGCCAACGCTGCATTTTCTGTCTGATACGTACCCAACAACGACAGATGCAGCTGATGATAATCGCCATAATCAAAGCACGTTGGACGACCAGCAAGACGGGCACGGTTAACGCACGTAAGCATGCATTGTTGCGTCTTGCATGTCTCCCGAATTACTTCTGCTGCTTTATCTTTTTGGTCGGCGCTTACAACACGCGCGCCTGTTTTAATTATGCCGGCTTTTTCACGTGCAATGGCATCAAGCGTATGGCCCAAAAATGCCATATGGTCAAAGGCTATCGGAGCAATTGCACACACAAGTGGAGCATCAATCACATTAGTCGAATCAAGACGACCGCCAAGCCCTACCTCGAGTATGACGATATCGCACGCCTGCTGTGCAAAAAAGAGTATGGCAACAGCCGTCATCAGTTCGAATTCGGTGGGATGATCTTCCATAGCCTCTGCAACATCGCGTACACGCAATGTCACCTTGCGCAGTTGGTCCATCGTGATTGTTTGCCCATTCACACGAATACGATCACAAAATTCTATGATGTAAGGGCTGGTAAACATTCCCGTGCGATACCCTGCTGCTTGTAAAATCGATGCGGTAAACGCACACGTCGATCCTTTACCGTTGGTTCCTGCAACATGTACAAACTGAAGCTGATCCTGCGGACGTCCCAACCGATCAAGCAAATCCTGGATACGTTCGAGACCAAGCCTGCTTTGCTGCCATCGTGGACGATTGATATAAGCTACAGGATCGAATAGCTGATCGCTATCCAATCCTGTAGGTTCATCGTGCAAAGTATCGTTTGTAAGTTGGTTATTTGATACGTGTTCCACCCGTACTAGCCTCTACTCAGATAATCAATAATCGCATGCGCTGATCGCTTGCCAGCGCCCATAGCAAGAATGACCGTCGCTGCACCACTCACATCATCGCCACCGGCATACACACCAGGAACAGATGTCGCTCCTGTCTGCTCGTCAGCAACAATCGCGCCACGATCTGTTACTTCGAGTCCCGCAACCGTCTGCGGCACCAAAGGATTAATGCGCGATCCTATTGCTGATATCAGCATATCGCACGGCATGCGATGCTCGCTCCCCGCTATAGGTTGCGGTCTACGTCGACCTGACGCATCAGGCTCGCCAAGTTCCATGCGTATGCATTCCAACTCGGAAATCCATCCGTTGCCATCGTCGATTGCACGTGTTGGATTATTGAGCAAGTCAAACGTAATGCCCTCTTGCTCTGCATGACGTATTTCTTCATCACGAGCAGGCATTTCTTCGCGTCCACGACGATACACAACCGTCACGTCTGATCCCAATCGACGTGCCGTTCGAGCGGCGTCCATAGCAACATTTCCACCACCGACAACAACACAGTGCGATCCTGCGTACACAGGTGTTGCATAATCGGGGAATCGATACGCCTTCATAAGATTTACGCGCTCGAGCAGTTCATTAGCAACCGATACACCATTGAGCCCTTCGCCCGGAATGCCCAGATAACGAGGAACGCCAGCACCAGTCCCAATAAATATCGCATCAAACCCCATAGAACCAAGCAGTTCATCAACATCGTAGAGTTTACCGACAACGGCGTTAAATTCGAAGGTAACACCTTGATCTTTGATGTACGAAATTTCTCGCGCAACAAGATCCTTAGGAAGGCGGAACTCAGGAATGCCGTAACTCAGCACGCCGCCCGCAGTATGTAGCGCTTCAAAAACAGTCGCCTGCACACCAGCACGAGCTAATTCCCCCGCGCAAGTCAACGATGCAGGTCCGCTTCCAACAAGCGCAACGCGGCAAGAGGAAAGATCACGGCAGGCATTACGAGAATGTAGCGTATCAGTATTTCCTTCGCATATGCTATCCGTCACTTCATCAGCACGTGTGTCAGATTGAGCCAGCTCTTTCCGTCGAGCCACCACCTGTGCACGGTGAGCAGCGCCCCAATCAGCGACAAAACGCTCAAGACGGCCAATAGCGACTGGCTCACCCGCACGACCGCGTCGGCATACCCCCTCGCACTGCGTTTCTTGTGGGCAGACACGTCCACAGATAGCCGGAAGTGCATTAGTCTCTTTTACCGACAGATACGCATCGATTGGAGACCCTTCGGCAAGAAGCTTTAAGAAACGCGGAATATTGACGCCAACAGGACATCCTCCTACACAAGGAGCATTCTTGCACTGCAAACAACGGGAAGCTTCGTGACGTGCCTGTTCAAGCGTATAGCCAAGACCTACTTCACGAAAATTACCCGTACGCGTCGCAGGATTCTGCTCCGCCATAGGCGTTTTTTCCTTCTGGCGATTGATGACTCTTTTGCCTGTACGCGGCGTCCCTTTACTAGTTTGAGCCACTGCCTGCGCAGATGCTACATTTCCTTGTGCAACAGTATGTTGTGATTGATCAGAAGTATGCATACTCATCGACCTTCACCTACCGTTTCAAGTTGATCGAGCAATCGACAGCGATGATCTTCCGCTTGTCTTTCAAACGAACGATACTGAGTCGAACGTCGCATTGCTTCGTCAAAATCAACTTGATGTCCGTCAAAATCAGGGCCGTCAATACATGCATGCAGATAGTGGTCGCCAACGCGCACGCGACATCCTCCACACATCCCTGTTCCGTCAATCATAAGAGGATTCATCGATACGAGCGTCTTGATATGATACGGAGCAGTTGTTTTAGCAACGAATTTCATCATAATCAATGGTCCAACAGCCACCACTAAGTCATAAGCAGCTCCCGCATCAATACGTTCTTGCAAAGCCGCGGTTACTAATCCTTTATGACCATTGCTTCCGTCATCAGTCATTACGATAGAAGTGTCACATACTTGAGAGACCTCGTCGGCAAGAATAATAAGATCCTCCGTGCGAAATCCCGTAATAACATCAACAGGAATATGATGGTCATGCAACCATTTTGCCTGTGGATACGCTATAGCCGTGCCGAGCCCACCACCAATAACGCACACATGATGCGCGCCCGAAAAATCGGTCGGTTTCCCCAGAGGCCCTGCCACATCCCTTATGGATTGGCCCGCTGTCATCATTCCCATCTGACGCGTCGTAGCTCCTACTTTTTGGAACACAAGCGTAATGGTCCCCTGCTCAGGATTGGCATCGTTGACCGTCAGAGGGATGCGCTCTCCCTGCTCGTCAATACGGAGCATAATAAATTGCCCAGGCTTAACTTTCTTCGAAATCGCAGGTGCCTCGACAACCATACGTACCACTTCATCGTTGAGGTCCACTACATCTTTAATCGGGTACACGTACTCATCTCCTCGGGGGAAGGACGAAAACCTCATGCGATTCGCGCAAGCGCACGACGCACGACGTTCATGTAATGTTATTTGACTTTGCCAACTATGAGTTAGTTGACTTAAATGGCACTATTGTAACAGCCGCAATCTCTTGTATCGAAGTACATTCAAGGCTTCGCCAAGAAACTATAATTGAACATAGTCCATCAAATCGTTACGATCGTAAGTCAGTCACTCTACTGAGGTGCTCTACAATAGACTTAAGATTCTAGAGTGGCATGTCTGCAAGAACGCAGTAACGCGATCATAGCAACGAAGAAGGTCGTATGGCTCATCAATATATGCTGACGCAGAACGCGATTGAGGAGATTGCCCCCTCAGTAAAGCTCGTCTCCCCACAAAAGCACAACGCGACGGCTGATTCTTCATGCCAGTCCTTAGACAATCAGCAGGACGGCCAACATATCAATCAAACGATTCTTATCGCATCCTATGCTGAATTCAAAGCATCCATCGCGCGTACATTCGATCGTCCACTCGTCGTAGCGTCTATGAACGATTCCAGTTCGTGCCACGTCGAGGTATTCGACGATTGCTCCGCTGGCGAGCTTATAATCCCTGCTAAGCAGCGAAAAGAAACTGCCTCAACAACCGTCGGATTTTATCTTGACGCTCATCGTCTCGTCTTAATCGATGATACCGATATGTGCATGACAGCACTTGAGCGTACACGACAAACATACCGGTCAGCCGTCCCGACACTCGGTATGATACTGTTTGCTGTTTTACATCGAGTAATCGATGGCGATGCCTCTTATCTGGAAAGCCTTGAGTCGCTGCTCGAAACAACCGAGGAGCGCATTATCCAAATGGATCGTTTAAAAATGGATCGGTCCATTTTAGGGCTCCTACGCCATCTATTGAACCTGAGCTATTACTATCAGCAGCTCGGCGATGTGGGCGTACTGCTCGAAGAGAACACCAACGGTATTCTTTCGGCAGAAGATCTTCGACTTTTTGGAATTTTTACTCGCCATGTTGACCGACTCTTTGATCGGACAAATTCCTTCAAAGAATACTGTTTGCAACTTATAGAGTTGCAGCAAACTCAAATCGACGTGCATCAAAACACAACCATGCAATGGCTTACTGTGGTAACGAGTATTTTTGTTCCTCTTACTCTGCTCACCAGCTGGTACGGTATGAATTTCCAGAATATGCCAGAGCTCAGCTGGCCATTTGGCTACGCCATTGTGATCGTTATTGCACTGATCATCATCGTAGTAGAACTCTTTTTCTTCCATCGGAGAGGATGGCTTTAGCCGATTCTCTTGCCGGTGTTTGCCTAGACAAGAGAATCGATGCTTTGACTACTTGTTAGTCTTGAGTACTCGTATCAACGTCTGAATCAGCATGTGCACTTGCTGCCTGCAAAAGTTGCCCAAGCTTTGTAAAATCCTCTTTCATAAGATCCTGTTTGGATCGATCGTACAACGCAGCAGCGGGATGGAATACGGGGAACACTTTGAAATGCCCCGCCTGCTGAACCCGTCCATGCAGTCCCGTAATACCCTGATCGGTTTTAAGAATGAACCGCGTCGAAAAATTACCAAGGGTCACAATGAACACCGGGTCAATCGTTCGCGTCTGTTCGCGAAGGAAAGGCGTACATACTTCGATCTCTTCTGGACGAGGATTACGATTTCCTGGTGGACGACACTTGAGTACGTTGGCAATGTAGACCTTGTCACGCGTTAAGCCTGCATAGCCCAAAAGCTCGTTGAGATACTTCCCTGCAGCACCTACAAAGGGCTCACCCTGCAAGTCCTCATTTTTACCAGGCGCTTCACCTATGATCATTACACGCGCATGAGGATCGCCAACCCCAAATACAAGGTTAGTACGACCCTCATAAAGCGGACATGCTCGACATGCCTCTGCTTTATGTTCAAGTTCCTCAAGTGGAATATGAGGCTTATGCACGATCGATCACTCCCCTCTTATCTTTCTCTACAGATTACATCACGACTAACTGGCTGATCAGCTTATCGTTGTACATTGCATCATTGCGGCATGTTCTGCCATTGCGCTATCGATCTAGACGTAGATGCGAGGTAAACGATGGCTAAATCCAATAGTGAGCTCATGTTCAATAGTGCCCAGCGTAAATGCCATCTCGCTAATCGTGCACACGGCATCGCCTTCATCACCGATGATGGTTACTTTGTCACCAATCTGAGGATCAAGACGAGGACGCGTTCCATACGAACGCATATCAACCTCAAACATACACTGATCCATGCAGATGTTTCCAACCTGGTGGCAATATTGCCCGTCAAGAATCACATTCTGATGTCCTGATAGCCCACGGCGCAATCCATCGGCATATCCAATAGGAATTGTGCAAATCTTTACACTTCCTGGGCTTCGGTAGTTCATTCCATAGCTTACGCCTTCACTCATAGGAACAACTTTTACTGCAGTAATACGCGAGTAGATTGACATTGCTGGTTTAAGATCCGCGATGCCCATGGTATCCCGACATGGATGAAATCCGTACAGCGAAATACCCAAGCGAGCCATATCAAAATGTGCTTCTGGATAACGATACAATGCAGCCGAATTGGCAGCATGAACAATTCCTGGATCTATACCTGCTGTTTTTAAGGCTTCGATGGCAGCAGTAAAACGGTTGAGCTGAATGTGATAATCAAGTGTTTCGTCACAGTCAGCAGTCGCGAAGTGGGTAAAGGTTCCCACAAGTTCAAGTGCACGGTGAAAACTAATCTTCCGCATAAAGGCGATAACGTCTTCGGCCTTTACGCCAATGCGGTTCATCCCCGAGTTAATTGCCAAATGATAGGGCGCCTTCATCCCATGAAGGTCAGCTTCTTCACCATAGGCAATCGCAAATTCTACGGTGTAAATCGCTGGCATCACATGGTAGCTCAGCAAAAGAGGAATCGCCGTTGTAGGCGGTTCAGAAAGCATAAGAATCGGCGCCGTAATGTTTGCTTTACGGAGCGCAATGCCCTCGTCAACCGTAGCAACACCAAGGTAGTCAGCGCCAGCAGCAAGTGCTGTCTTTCCACATTCAACTGCACCATGACCGTAAGCATCAGCCTTAACTACAGCAAGCAAACGGCATCCAGGACGCAAATGGTGCTTTGCGTCAATCGTATTATGACGGATCGCAGAACGGTCAATCTCAATCCATGCCCATCGACGTTCGGGCTCCGGGATAGCATCAAGCTTTTCTTCGTCGTAAATAAGTTTAGACTCACGCTTGAGCGCATCAACGTTCTGCGGGACCCGGATATTCTCATGCTGGTCTTTGCGGGCAAATCCCGTAAATCCGTTCAAAGGCTCTTCGATCACTGCGGCTCTTCCTTCCCTTTTAGCTTTTGGTTAAGTATAGCGCGCGCAGCGAAAAGCTCAGTGTCCTTCTCCGGCCATCATCGAAATGGCATGCGGCAGTGCAGCAACAACGCCTGCCCAGTTCTCTCGCGCCGCTTTTTCGCTGCCCGGAAGATTAATAACGAGGTGGCGTCCGCGCTGCATGCATACGGCTCGAGACAACATAGCATGCGGCGTGATTTGAACGCTATAAGCACGCATCGCTTCGGCAATACCGGGGACGTTGCGTTCGCATACATCAGCCGTCGCTTCAGGCGTCACATCACGTAACGAAAGTCCACTGCCTCCGCACGTAAGAACGACATCAGCATCTTGATCATCTGCAGCAGCAATGATAGCGGTCGAAATAGCCAGACGATCATCTTTGACGATTATGTGACTCGTTACCTGCCAACCCTGCTCGTGGATAAGACTCACCAACGCTGCGCCAGCCGTATCGTTTGACATTGACCTTGTATCCGAACACGTAATAACAGCAATGCGCGGAATTCTTTGATCATCCTTCACAGTGCAACCTCCTCTGAAACATCAAGCAACAGACACGGTACCTTGTCTCCCTTGACGCAACCTTTTGTTCCTTCAGAAATAATCGCCATACAATTGCTTTTTTGAATCACACCAAATAACCCACTGCTCTGATTGCGTGCAGGCGTAACCTCATAACCATTTTTTGTTTTAACCATTGTGGAACGCATAAAGGTACGACGCGGATCATGCTTATGAATGTCCTTCGTCAAAGCTGCATAAACCATCGGGCAATCCAAATGAACATAACCTTGCATTTTTCTAAGAGCAGGTCGAACAATCATTTGAAAGCCCACATACGCCGCAGCTGGATTACCCGGTAGACCAAATACAGGAACGCCTTTAATTAATCCAAATGTCTGAGCCTTACCAGGTCGCATATTAACCGTCGACAGATACAAATCACCAAGACTCCGCGTCACTTCTTTAATGAAATCGTAATCACCGTTGCAAGCACCACCCGTTGTCACAACAAGATCATACGATTCGCATGCTGATGTAACTTCATCAGCAATTGATTCTTCGATATCAGCCACAGCAGGAAGAATCGTTGGAGTACAACCCAATTCTTGGACACAAGCAGCAAGCGCATAGCTGTTAGAATTTCTAATCTTTCCAGATTTTGGAACTTCGTGTGGATCAACAAGCTCAGATCCTGTAGCGATAATTGCTACTGTTGGGCGTCGATACGTTGGTACGTCCATGACTCCACAGCCAGCAAGAAAACCAACTCCAGCGCCAGAAACAACATCTCCCGCAGAGATAACAACTTGGCCCTTGCGCGCTTCTTCCCCCGCTTCGCGTATATTTTCACGCTTGCGAGCCGGTGCCGAAAAACTTACACGACTTCCGCAGTGTCCATCGCCTTCGACGACCTCAACAATTTCATATTTAATCACCGCATCAACCGAATCAGGTACTCGAGCACCTGTCATAATCCGCACGCATTGCCCTGTGCCAATCGAATCATCAAACACTGCACCAGCAGGAACTTCACCTATCACCTCAAGTGCCACAGGATGATCTGGGTTTGCCTTTGCAAGATCTTTTTCGTGCACCGCATAGCCATCCATCGCAGCATGGGCAAACGGGGCAACATCTACATCACTGCATATATCTTCTGCCGCAACTCGACCGACGGCTTCAAGTAGTGGCACGGTCTCAATCTGCTGAAGTGGCACCTTCGAAAGTACAATCGCCCGAGCATCTTCGAGCGACATCATATCTGTCATTATGTTCTCCCTTCGTTCGTGCACTATTATACGCCCTCGCCTCTTTAATCTTGTTTGAGGATAACCCCTTATAAACTTAGACATTTGGTAACGAAAGCATATGAACAAGGCCCAGGCGTGAGAATGTTTAATGTTTCGGTACATTCATTGAGACCAGCAGAGTTGTCTGATAAACTACATTTTGTTTAGTTTATTTAATTGTTTTTATGCTATGGCCTAAAATTATAATTAGCGAGTCTTATAGTGCGCTTAAGCAAATTAGACACGAATCGTAAAGGACTGAGTCGACTTAGCTCTATCGTTTTTTGGCGATCAAGCGTCTTATTGTCTGTAGACAGTGGAACGGTGTGTCTGCAGTATTATAGGCGACTGCATTATAGGGAGAGCGCGCTGAACTAATCAGAAATGAGGGGATAACATTATGGATATTCTTTCAACCTTTGGGAATAATGTCCGCAAATTCCGTACAGAGCGACACCTCTCACAAGAGGCGTTCGCCGAAAAATGCGGTCTGCATCGCACCTATATCAGTGCGGTCGAACGTCATAAACGGAGTATCTCATTAAATAATATCCAAAAAATTGCAGATGCACTCGACATCGATACCTATCAACTCTTTGTTGAACGCCATCCATCACTTAAAACAAGAACGCAACACTACTTGCACCGTCCAATGTGCTGATACAAATATCATCAGCCGCTCAGCGCAGAGCGTAAAGGCAAACGTTTATCAGACCATATCCTGCATCCAAACTTTTTAACAAAGGGTGCAGGATATGTCATATAGAGTCATTGATCAGCCATTTAATGATTATGAAAACACACAGATCAGAACAAGCATTGCGGTCGTACCAGCAAAAATCACGAATGATCGCATGCCAATTGAAGATTGGTTCAGCGATGTATGGGAACCACAGCCGTAACAGCGTGCATCCATAGCAGACGCAAGATCATCAGCGCGTCGGTACAGCCCAACAAATAAGGGAATAAGAACGCACGCCCAACTCTTAAGCCGAACGATTAATGACCCACCATTAAAGTCAGAACCACGCGATACTTGGGCATCATGAACACGTCGAAACTCGTCAACAGTAACAGGTATAAAGCGTAAAGCAATCGACACAATAGTGCTAATATCACGCGTGGGAATATGAAAACGGCTTAATGGACGCATGAAATAATCAAGTGCATCAGCAAGCTGCGTTGACGAAGTTGTTGATGTTAGAACAACGGACGCACAGAGCAGCATAATAATACGAAATGCATAAAAGCATCCGCGTGCAAATCCCGACGGAGCTATCCCGAAAGATCCATAGAGGATTACTGCAGGTGAATTTGAAAACCATCCCGATACTAGAGAAGAAGACAAAGAAGTCTGCATCTCTTCGGCATTAAAGCTGAACGTACTAGTGATCATCATAACGATAAGAATAAAAAGAACCGGAACGAACTGACGAACAACTTGATGAGGTTGTAAACGCGCAGCATACATCGCGCAACCAAGTATCAAGGCACAAAGAGCAAGTCCCAACCAACTTTGAATCACGAACAAAGCAATTGAATATACAATCAATAAAATAATCTTGATCTGTGCGTCGACCCTATGCATGGGCGTACTACGCGGAGAATATGTAGCAATATTATTTATCAACTCTGTATACCTAGCGTCCACTCATCCATTATCAGTTCAGTGTGTATGCGTACAACCTACTTTACCTGATACGCGGGGAGAAGTTATGCAGAGAAACATCCGTGATCAAATAGAACGTTTGGAATTAAATAGTAAGTTTCGAGCAAACAAAAAGCGCGGAGACATCTGCCCCCGCGCTTTGTTCTACTGAGTATGTCAACTTTGCTATCACATGTGATAGCAAAGACACAGCATACTTATTTCTCAGCCTTTGCTTCTTTAGGCTTTGCAGCTGCCTTCTTAGGTGCAGCCTTCTTTGCAGCAGGCTTAGCTTCAGCCTTTTCTGCAGGTGCAGCCTTGGCGCTATCAGCCTTCTTTGCTGCAGGTTTCTTAGCAGCAGGCTTTTTAGCAGTCGTCTTTTTAGCAGCAGGTTTTGGAGCAGCCTTTTTATGAACTGGCTCCGTTACGAGCTCCATAATAACGATCGAAGAGCAATCGCCCTTGCGATTTCCGAGCTTAAGAATACGCGTGTATCCGCCCTTGCGGTCGGCAAACATGCCCTGCTCGACCTTCTCAAAAATCTCACGAACGAGTTCCTGATCATTAAGCGCAGCAATTGCGAGACGACGAGAATGCAAATCGCCTTTCTTTGCCCACGTAATAATCTTATCAACATCAGGACGGATTTCCTTAGCGCGAGCTTCAACCGTCTTGATGCGATCATTTGCGAATAGAGCAGCAACCAGGCTACGCTTTATAGCCTTGGTATGGCTGGAATCAGTACCCAGCTTACGCCCCTTCTTATAATGTCTCATCTGTTTCTCCTATAGCTTCAAATTGAGATCCATTGAGATCAGTTTATCTTTGACCTCTTCGATGGATTTCGCCCCAAAGTTCCTGATGTTCAACAGGTCGTTCTCAGAATACTCGACGAGTTGACGGACAGAATGAATGCCCGCACGCTTCAAGCAATTGTATGAACGAACCGAGAGATCAAGATCCTCGATCTGTTTATCGAGATCAGCGTTGGTCTCTTGCCCCTCAGGAGCAAAGATCGATTGCGCTTCGACCTCTTCCTCGCTCTCAGTTTCATCGAGGCTCAGGAACGCACCCATATATTGGTTGATGATATTGGCGGCACGGCAGACAGCATCCGTCGGTTCGATGGAGCCGTCAGTTTCGACCTCAAGCGTCAGCTTGTCGTAATCGGTACGCTGGCCGACACGAGTGTTCGTCACATTCATCGTGCAACGACGAACGGGCGAGAAGAGCGAATCAACATGAATGATGCCAATCGGATCTTCAGCACGTTTGTTACGCTCAGCCGAGACATACCCACGGCCAACGCCGATGCGGATCGTCATGTCAAATTGTCCACCATCAGCAACCGTAGCAATGACATGCTCGGGGTTCACCAGAGAAAACTCTGTTGGAACCTCGAGGTCAGCCCCGGTCACCGTGCAAGGACCTTCGGCGGAAACATGAGCAGTTGCCTCTTCAATCTCATCGTTGAGAGCGCAAAACACAAGTCCTTTGACGTTAAGAACGATATCAGTGATATCTTCTATAACGCCTTCGGCCGTCGTGAACTCATGCTGCACGCCGTCGATCTGAATCGCGGTTGCTTTTGCTCCATCTAAAGAGGACAAAAGCACACGACGGACACAGTTACCGAGCGTATTGCCGAATCCACGCTCAAGCGGCTCGACGACGAAACGTGCAACGGTATCGTTGACTTCTTCCGTCGTTACCGTAGGCCTCATGAACTCTGTCATAGGTAGTAAGCCTCCTTAAAAGCCGCAAATCATTATTTCGAGTACAGTTCGACGATAAGCTGCTCACGAATGTCGAGATCGATTTGATCGCGCTTAGGCAGATCAAGAACGCTTCCCTGAAGCTTTTCGATGTCAACCTCGAGCCATGCCGGAACCTGAACGCGTTCATTCGAGATCAGGGCACTCTTGATAACGAGCATTTCCTTCGCTTTAGGAGCAACAGCGACCAAATCACCAGCGCGAACACGATACGACGGGATGTCGACGTGCTTACCATTTACTGTGATATGACCATGACGAACTTGCTGACGAGCTTCTGCGCGGGACTTTGCGAAACCAAGACGGTATACAACATTGTCCAAACGAGACTCAAGAATGCGAAGCAGGTTTTCGCCCGTAACGCCCTCTTGACGGTTCGCCAGATCATAATAGCTGCTGAATTGCTTTTCCATCAATCCATAGATACGCTTGGTCTTCTGCTTTTCGCGCATCTGCAGACGATATTCACTTTCCTTAACGCGCTTATGTCCGGCTTCGCCCGGTGCATAATTGCGGCGCTCAATAGCGCATTTATCCGAGTAGCAGCGATCGCCCTTCAAAAAGAGCTTCGCGCCCTCGCGGCGGCATAAACGACAATCCGCCCCAGTGTAACGAGCCATAGTTGAAGATCCTTTCAGTTACGACGACGCTTGCGTTGACGACATCCGTTATGCGGAATAGGAGTGCAGTCCTGGATACTCGATACTTCGAGTCCCGCCGCCTGAAGCGAACGAATCGCGGTCTCGCGACCAGAACCTGGCCCCTTTACGAGGACAGATACCTTACGCAGGCCATGTTCCATTGCTGTCTTAGCCGCAGCTTCTGCAGCCATCTGTGCGGCAAATGGGGTGGACTTACGTGAACCCTTAAAGCCAACAGTGCCAGCAGACTGCCAAGATACAACATTGCCCTGAGGATCTGAGATACTCACGATCGTGTTGTTAAACGTTGATTTAATATGCGCAGCGCCAACGGCGATGTTCTTACGATCAGAACGCTTGAGGCGTGTACGCACGTTTTTCTTAGTTGCCACTTACTTACCTCATTTCTTCTTTCCGCCGATTTGCTTACGCGGACCCTTGCGGGTACGTGCGTTCGTATGTGTGCGTTGTCCGCGAACGGGCATGCCACGACGATGACGCAGGCCACGATAGCAACCGATCTCCATGAGGCGTTTGATATTCTGGGTAACCTCACGATGGAGGTCGCCTTCTACCTTGATATTTGCAGTGATGTAATCACGCAATTTCGATAGGTCATCTTCCGTAAGATCCTTAACGCGGATATCCGGATCAACACCAGTCTCGGCAACGATTTTCTTCGCTGTCGTATCTCCGATGCCGTAAATATAGGTCAAGCCGACTTCAATGCGCTTGTCGCGAGGGAGGTCGACACCAACAAGACGTGCCATAGTTAACTTCTCCTCTTTCTCTAGCCCTGACGCTGCTTATGACGTGGGTTTTCGCATATAACGTAAACCTTGCCATGGCGTCGGATTATCTTGCACTTATCGCACATTTTCTTGACCGAAGGACGTACCTTCATAATCTTCTTCCTTTCGGTAATGCGTTCCTTTGTATACACACACCCAGCCGCAGGTGATGATTGTCGTAAGTCATACTCTCAAATCGTTCTTTTTCTCTGTCGTATTAAAGAGAAAGAAGAGCGAGTTCATGCTTCGGCCTTCCATGTAAAATCCACACTTCTCGGTCGATCGATCAACGATTCGTACTTATTTAAAACGATAGGTAATGCGTCCACGATCAAGATCGTACACGGAAAGTTCAACCGTTACCTTATCTCCAGGGAGAATCTTGATATAGTGCATTCTCATTTTTCCTGAGATGTGGGCCAATATCTTGTGCCCATTTTCTAGCTCAACCCTAAACATAGCGTTTGGCAAAGCCTCGAGGACCTTGCCCTCAAGCTCGATTACATCTTCTTTGGTCAAAAGTGCTCCTTCAAGCAGATAGGTCATTAAACGACAAACGTAAATAATAGCAAATTAAGGGCAAAAAGCCAAATTAATTTATTCGGCTTCACGTATACAACGAATAGCCTTTGTTCTATGCGCTTGAACCCTTATCTTAACGTACAATGCCTTCACATTTTGCATACGATATCACAATTGCACAAATTTCCTGCACTGTCTTCCCACTCGTATCGATCACAGTATCGGCCGTCGAACGGTACAGTGATTGCCGACGATCAAAAAGATCGTGCGCTGCATGTTTATCTTGGAAAAGCGGTCGCGTCGATCGATCTTCTATGCGCGCCGCTATATCGTCAAATGAGGCATCCAGCAAAATGGTGCGGCCAGACGCTCGCATTATCTCTCTATTTTCAGGACGTTCAACGATTCCCCCACCGCATGCAACAATGGCTGGCGAACCAGAAAGACGCCGAAGACATTCCGTTTCGCGAGCACGGAATGCTTGTTCACCTTCACGCGCAAAGTAGTCGGCTACCGTTTGCCCGATCGTCTGTTCAATAGCCTCGTCGGTATCAACAGCCGGCATGTCATACGTCGATGCAAGATATTGCGCAACGCTTGACTTCCCGGCCCCCATGAAACCAATTAAGAACAGGGGGCAACATAACTCTGCGTTCATATCTGTATCACCTTTGTCGAGAAAAAGTCTTCTTGCACATCAAATTTATCTCTTATATGTTTTGACCGTAACATGGAGAAATAGAAATCTTCGCAATTTAACCGATAATCCATTTGACCGCAGGACTCAATACCACTAGAATATTCCTCGCGCTATTTTATGCATATAAGCATTTGGCGCATGTGAAGTGGGCCGTTAGCTTAGTTGGTAGAGCAGGGGACTTTTAATCCCAAGGTCGGGGGTTCGACCCCCCCACGGCCCACCACTTCACTCTTACATCGATTGTTCAATCGATTCCCCTTTTTGCATCTTTATATATGCGTTGTACACAGCATTTTAATGATTCTTCGAGATATAGTAGCTTCCTACTGCTCCTATGCCCGAAAGAACAGCAACGACTATAGGCCATGACGTTACCGCAATTACTGAATTCATACCATATGATTCGGAAAGCATATTTCGAGCTTGATCAACACTTACGAAATTAGATGTGGCACCACTATTCATTGCATTTACCACAGAAGTCAATATAGACGTATCTGTCGAAGCAACAAAGATAAGCCATGCAATGGCAAGAATGAAACAAAAAATAAAGCTATTCCTTAAGAACGTTACACTCTTGTCAGATCGAGTTACTATACGATAGATACCAAGAGCAAGAACGATAAAAGCCACAATCCAAAGAAACATATAGAATTTTATTGATCCAGAGGATGAAGACAGAGCAGAAATCATCGCTCCGGCATATCCAGTGCTGCTACTTCCAGAAAGCATACCTGCAAAAGCACTGAATGACTCGAGTAGCCCACCAACCCCGAACAAGGAAAATGCACCATTTGCAGTTGCTCCAGAGGCTACTTTTAGAATAGGACTCTGTATCCATTGGCAGAAAAAAGTGAGAATAAAAATAAGTACTGCTATGACAATAAGCACCCATCGAAACGGATCAATAGATGCAGCCTTAGCACTGATATTGCTTGGGATAACGACACGCGCTACAGAACTTAGCTTTGGCGCAACTGTTGGTTCCACTCCTTTTTGTGTCTGAGCTGCTGCTGGAACACGCTTTAATGGTTTGCCGCAGACCCCACAATACATCGCGTCATCATCCTGTTTAGCACCACATGATGGACAAAACATATAACCCTCCCCTAAATCGTTGCTCATACATTCAAAGGCGTCTAGCAGCCTTTACAATAGCCGTACAGCTTTCCATTGCCCTTATCTGTAACACGTCACTGCAGCTTAAGGCGAGACCCGCATACCATGCAAAATATGTCGTCAGGATTTACTGGAGATCCGCATTTGGGACAATGGCTTGATTCCACAGGCTTTGGAACAGACATATCCACATCAACATCAATTTTTGCGCCACAAAAAATACAAAAATGATCCCCCGGCATAACAGACTGATGGCACTTAGGACAAGTTTGCGCTTGTAAGGCAGAAGCACTACTGCAAGACGTAGGACTTATTGACGTACGTTCTTTGGGAAGCACTGTATCAAGTGATGCAATAGCAGCAACTTCATCTTCATCTGCTGGATGAAGCTCATCTGACTTTGCAGAATCATCAAGCACAACAGAATCGGAATGAACAGTCTTCGGACTTTTCGTAGAATCTATTGGTTCGTTTTTATGATCAGATATAGGCATAGAAAAGAGTTGCGTTTTCTCAGCTCTCATAGCGGCAATGCTTGCTTCGCTTTCGGCAGCTTTTCGAGCCTCTTCAGCTTTTCGCGCTTCTGCTTCAAGTTGCTCGGTTTCCATCTTCGCCTTTGTAGCAGCCTCTTTTTTCTGCATCGCCTCAGCCTCAGCAGACTTCAGATTGCCCTTTGCCATCTGAGCTTCTTTAACTCCATCAAGCTGAACCTGCGTTCGTCGGTCTATGACCTCGATCTTCTCAAGAATTTCAGACCTGCGTTTATCCAACTTCTCAAGCTCACTGCTAAGCGCTGCCTTGTCGTCCTCTGCTTTTGACAATATGGACTCTGATGTTGATTTGTTTTCCGCCGTCACGTTAGACAGTCCCTTCCTTCTATATTCCTAAATGCACAGCCAATGCAGTCCAGCAAACTCAAGAAGAATCTTCGCAGCCCTATCAATCAGCAAGCTTCAGACGCATTTACTTTAAGCTTTCTTAAAGATCGTGCCACTTGCTACATTTTGCGATGCGTTGGTAGTGGTCTTATAAAGCGTAGATGAGTAATCGATCTTTCCGCCCGTTATCTTTATGGTTTGTTCGCCGCTGTCACTCGTGGTGAAATAACCTTTCATCGTAGCTTGGCCATCTCCACTGTTACTAGACCCTTTTGCCTCAAAGCTATAGGTACAGCCGTCCACGTTGTTCCCCGTGCTGCTACTACTACCAGTATCTTTGCGATCGATCGTAGCCGTCATATTGCCAGAAACATCAGAGTGCGAAATACCATTGACATTGTAATTACTTTTAACAGAAATCACGTAAGCAATATTGAACGTGCCTTTAGCTGGATCCAGATTGCTAATTGCTATGCTTGAAAAAGAAGTTAAATCTCCTGTTTTTGCACCATATGAACCATTTATAGCATTGTTATATGTAACTGCGTATGTTTTATTGTTGGTACTATTTTTGCTACTATTTTTGGATCTCGACCATTTCTGACCATCAAACTCATAGTTATACGTAGTGCTCACAACATCTGTAGCAAACCACATCTCGTTAGTCTTATTCTGTACGACAGTGCATGACTTGCCATCTTCGTTTAACGGAGTCCGACAGTCGCTAAGATCATTATCTTTATCAAAATCAATGCCCTTCTTGGGTGTAGTAGTGGCGCTCTTCTGCACAAAATGATACTGGTCCTGCGACGAAGCATTTGATGCCTTGCAAAATGATGCATCTAAAACCAGGTCAGTAGTGTAATTATCATTTTCTATAGTTGCCGTGACCGTAGCAGTCACCACTGTATCCGTAACTTTTTTAATATCGTCACACGTATAATTAGTCACTGTGTAAGCAGAAGAATTAAGAAAGTTATCACTTGCCACGCCATTTGCCACAATGTCGTCGCTTTCTAACCCAGTTTTAAACGTGGAGGATGTCTGACCAAGCGTCGAAAATCCAAGTATATTTGCAAGAACGAAAACAGCGACGATAAAGACTACCGCAAGTACGCCAATAGCTATGAATGTACCTTTGACTTTAACGGTGGGCTTCCGCTTATTAGATGCTGGCCGAACTTGCGCGGGGATAAATGCAGGAGTCGAGCTAGAAGTGGATTCCGCAGTAGAAGATGCTTCGGTTTCTGGCGTTACTGCTATTTCCGTCACTTCAGAGGCAGGATTTAGGGTAGACACGGAATCTGACTTCGAATTAGAACGAACATTTTCAGCTGATGACGAGACCGATTTCTTCGTAGAATTCTTAGCATCTATAGGTTTTGTTGTCTTAGCCGAATCAGATTCGGAAGTTGTATCAGCATCCGAAGTAGCATCGGTTTTTTTAGATATTGCATCCTCAGCCACTGACGCAATATCAGGACGATCGCCAAATTTTTTTCCACATCCCGTACAAAATCTTGCGTCATCAGGTATTTTCTTGCCACAATTTGGACAGAACATAGTCCGTTCCCCTTCTCTTTACATCATAAGAAACATATCGTTTCTTATGATTCCCCTATTGCACAGCTACGAAATATCTCGACTGTACAAACTATTTCCATCTAAGTTAGCGCGAAGCCAGCATTGGTCTGGATAATTTTAGTTACATATTCCTAGCAAAATAAGTCCTTATACACAAACATTTTAGATCGCTAAGCAATCTGTAAATATTGCACTATGCCATCAGCCATCGACGAAGCCAAACTATTTTGATAGCTTTCCGTTGCTAATAACTCATCCTCATCGGGATTAGTCATAAAGCCCATCTCAAACAAAATACTTGGCACCTGGGAATAATTAAATCCAGCAAGATTCTCACGTTGAATTATGCCATCATCAGTAGCCTGAGTCCCCGCAATAACCACAGGATGGATAATGCTAGCAGCACGCGTACTCTCAGCAGCAATTCCAGAAGTCC
This sequence comes from Eggerthellaceae bacterium UBA5808, assembly GCA_002417975.1. Taxonomy (GTDB): domain Bacteria; phylum Actinomycetota; class Coriobacteriia; order Coriobacteriales; family Eggerthellaceae; genus UBA5808. Next base: position 7,562 of record DIDE01000033.1, on the reverse strand, counting down.
ATTCATTATAGCCAGGTACAAGCGTTGAAAAACCTACTCGAGACGAATTAGTCGCACCATCACAATGCAGACGTACAAAAAGCGCCGCCTTATTGGTATTCGCTATTTCAGCACGCTGTTGACTCGACATAACCACGTCATTACTCGTTCGAGTCATTATCACCGTGACGCCACGCGTCTCAAGCTGAGTTTTCAATTTCAATGCTATTTCAAAATTACGCTCATATTCTGGAGTACCTGTAGCAACACCACTCGTACCACCAGGCTCAACCGCCTGAGTCTCACTTGCACCAGGGCCAATAGGTGTCTGAGTAGAATCTATAGTATTGCCATGCCCTGGATCTATACACACCGTTCCTAAATTAATCTGCTCAACTGGAGCAGCCGTGTTCGCTGAAGCATCCGCAGCAGTAGTGTCTGAGGTCTGATCTGGAGGTTGAACTTTGTCAGAAATGCTCTCCTGATTAAGAGCTTGCGATGCATCAGTAGTATCCGTATCAGTGTTTGTATCCTGGACTTGCACACTTGAACAACCCGTAACCATGCAAAGAATTATCAAGCCCAAACAGCCAACTAAAATGACAGACCATCTGCAAATAGTAAGTCTACCGTTGCAATGCAGCATTAACCTAGGTTGGCATCCCATTTGCCTTCTCATACTCGATAATAGTACCTGCATTGTCCCGTTCCACCTCACTCAAATAATTTGAGGTATTAGCATCAAAAGTATCAGGCTCTATAGATGGACTGTACCATTGTTTACTGCGGAAATAAGCATCGAGGTCGGCATCTTTAAAGATGCGCCCCTTGCGCGCAAATATTTCATTTCGCGCTAGCTTTAACTGCTCAGCATTGTATTGAGCCAATGAACTTGCAGACAAAGTACGAGTGCTGCTATCTGCAATTATGTAGTCACTGGTATAAGCAGCGTAAGGATTACTTGATGGTAGAGTCTGATTTTTGCTCGTGCTATCGGTTGGCACCGTACTCGTATCATTTGTCGTAGCTGATGGTGTCGTAGTTGATGGCGTTGTAGTAGTCACAGTAGAAGATGCAGTGTCATCTTTAGAATTAGTTGAAGTAGAAGAATCTTCCTCGTCCGAAGATGGCGCGGCAGAAGTTACGCTATCTGTAGATGATGCCGAAGTCTGTGCCTTATTATTTGTCCCAACTCCAAGAGTAAGTACAAGTATTATTGCCACAACCACTACAATCGCAGCTGAAAGGCCAATGATTATCCATTTAGCCTTCCCTTTGGAAGATTTTTCAGGCTCAGAATTCCGCTCATTCGCAGAAGTTGTTTGCGAAGTATCAACAGTCTGCGTATCCGGCTGGTCATCATCACCAAGATGTGCACCACAATGTGTGCAAAACGTAGCACCGTCTTCAAGCTCTTTCCCACAATGCGTACAATACACTTTGTCCCCTCGATTGCATTAATATATAGACTCCCCAATGCAACTTATTGTAGTTCTTTTCATATTATTTGCTATAGAGAACAAGATCAATATGCTACCAATATTGTGATAGTACGCTGCATATAGCAGTAATCTAGATATCTTGACTACCCAAAATCGTCGAGAAGAATGTTTTCTCTACAGCAAGATATCCGTCAAGCAACGAAGCAACGCCTTTGTACAGATCAGTTTCTGCCTGCATCTCTATATCCGCAGAAACACGCGGCACCCACAATGCAAGATGATCTTCGATACACGTATTCTGCTCGGCAAGAAATCCTGCAGCAGTATGCATATCGCCTGTTGAAATTGCGTGAGCACCACGTTGCGCAAGCATCTGGATAAATTGCAATTCGATAGGAAGGCGATCGGCGTTCGCGCGTTCCTCGTCATGAAGTACAAAATCAAATCGCTCATAAAAATCGAGCATTGTCTCACATGCCTGAGCTAATGTTGGATGCTTTTCATTCGCATACGTATGCTCAAAGAGAGACACCGCATGGCTCTGACTTTCCCCTAAAAAGATGCGTTCGTAGTCTGCTGAGAGCTCATCAATCGCATCCTCCGGAGCATCGTCAAGATAGTGCATGATCAGCGTATAGCCACGATCAACTTTATCGTTGCCACTACTCTGAGGCATACTCATGCCACTTAAAACGTTCATGAAGTCTTCGTCGATTTCCCGATCGAGCAGACGAGCAATAAATTCATAGATACGTGCACGCCATTCATTTACGGTAACGAGTCGCTGCATCAGAGCATGACCCGTATCATTTGTTGACGATTGACTATCCATAGTGATGGACCTCCCTGCTCAATATCATTATCTTCAGCGATTACTATATCGCATGCTTGCCCTACCGATCTAAGCAGGCAAAAGAATTACACCCTATGTTCGACAAAACGGTAAGATTCTTGCACATTTTCTGAAACAATCCCTCCCTACAGTTGGCGCATACCCTTTGTAGCGAAATTTAACGCTACGCATGCCCGAACGTCCGATTGAGAGCCATCCGCTATTGATCTTATTTATCGCGAAAGGACCTTCTATGCGATGCACACCATATGTTTCTCACGGAAGTCATTCAGCTGTTCTTGCGCTTAGTTATTCTATGGCTATCATTTGTGCATCAATGCATAGAATTAGGCATGTTCCTTATCGCATAGCGATACTTATACTTAGCGTTGCTGCCTGTTTTACAGTACTTTGCTTCACACCGCCACCCTCAGGACACGCCGTATCGCAACAATCAACAGGCATTATGAAAGCTGTTGACCATGAACATTTCATCCCCGCAAATCCTATCGCCATACAAAACATCGATAATTGGGAGGATCCGCAACTCGTCGATAGTTCATCTTCGCCCACAGTCTCAGTAGCAACGGCACCGGTAGACAACGAATCCTGCACTCTTGCACGAGGATCATCTGGCGTTGCATTCGCGCCCTTCTTAAAAGAGTACGCCGATGCACCTGAATATCGACAGACCCATGTTCACGCTGACATGTTTAATAATCCTCTAGCTCAAAAAGATGCAAATAAACTTGGATGGGGAGCACTCATTCTTGAGTTTCCAAATCTCACAACTGTTGGGGCACATGGGTGGGCAACGGTCCGTTATCCCTTTGTGGGAACGTACAAAGATCGACCTATCGGAGCCGACGTTACCTATACCGTTTACTATGCTCCCCAATGGCAACCTGAAGACCTGGAAAAACATCGGCATGCGCATAATAAGTCCCTAGCAGGAGGAGAAAACGATCCACAGGCAATTCATGAAGCACATCTTGAACACCCAGAGAGCAATAGCTATCCAGTTATCCAATGCGCAAAATCCCTGTATTCTGGCGTTATGCAATATAACTGCAATCATCTTGACACTTCTATTGCCTTCTTCGACAAAGAGACAAAACAGCCGCTCAATGTGACGGGCGCGTTTTATACCATCGGATCGCTTACGGGAAGCGAGGGAGTATCAGCGCTATCATTCTCTGAAATGTGGTACCCCCGAGATGGCTATACTCATCACGAAAATGGTTATGTTCACGGGGATAGCGAAATGACAAGCGCTGATGGAGTCGATGGGCTGCCAGGCATCTTTACCGATCGCGTCGATGCTGATACATTCTGGAAGAGATCAGCAACAATTCTGCCAAATTCATTATGTGCATTCACAACATGGCCAAGCACTCGATGCCGCGACACTCAACAATATGGCGATCCACAATGGTGGTCACTCTCAAGCGCCGCCATGGCCCCGCAGAAGCCTACTGCCCCCAGTAAACACGTCGATCGTGAACAGGCATTACCAGGTGATTCCTTGACGTATCAAATCTCTCAGCCACTCGGAACCGTCGGGTCATCCTTATTCGGTACCTATCGATCAATGCGCATGACCGACAATATACCTGCAGAACTGGATGCTGAACACGCCTCGATGAGCGTAAGCAAAGTAGAAGACGGCAAGGTGCATGCACTTCCCGATACCGCTGGAGCATACGCGATTGAGGAACAGCAAATCACCTACACCTTTGCACCCGAATTCCTTGCTCAGAATCCCCCACACGGAGAGCTGTATACGTGGAACATTACCGCAAAGATCAAAGAAGCACCGATGACAAAACGCATAGACAACACCGCATCGGTAACCATAAACGACGAGGAGCAATCCACTAACACCGTTACAACCCTCGTTGATGCAACAACGCTTAATCTGACAAAAGAGACTAAGCCAATGCACAGCGAAGGAGAACGCGTTCCCTACCGTATAACCGTGTCAAATCCAAATCAGGGAACTATTGCACAAGACGTTACAATCACCGACCTTGGTCTTCCACTTGGAAGTATGCCTATTGACACATCATCGATTACTCTTACTGGCTTAGCTGATACAGCAAAAAGTACCCACACCGTTGATACTAAAGACAATAAGATCGAGATATGTATTAGCTGTCTGCCCTATAACCATCCCGTTACTATTTCATACGATGTCCTAGCACAACCACTACCAGCAGCGCAATCGGATGACACAAAGTCCGACACTATTAAACAACCATTAACGTTTATTAACACCGTAACGGCAACCTGCAAAAACCGCATGACGGAATTTAAAGAAGCTTCTGCCCAAGCGCATACCCAACGAATTACTCGCGAAATAGTACCTCCTGATACAGCTGGCACTAATTCAAATTCAACTGTCCCGAATGAACCTGAGAAAAATAAAGGCTCTAGCTACGATCAGACAGGAGTAAAACAACGCTCATCAACGGGATCTCTTTTCTTGCTTATAGCAGGAGTAGTCATCGTGCTTTTCTGCATTATCTACTATGTAATAAGAAAGCATCGTCGTGCATCAACAGCCTATCATCGCTACCGCGAATTGCACTGAACTCCTGATGATATGTACAGCACAATCTCTGATCATCTACGTCTTGTTCTCAAATTCTCAGTAAGCATTGGAATTGTATCGTATGCTAGCAATCTTTGCATATCAGAAAGATCGATTGCGACGTATTGCCTTTATAGTTGGAGCAATACTCTTAAGCCTTGCAGCAATCATAACTGCAGCACCACTATTCCCAAGCATGCAAACACCCGTTATTCCTTCAAATAAAACGATGGAATTTCCATTGTGTAGCATGATCGAAATGAATATCGAAAAGGTCTTTAGTGATGAGTACGAGCAGATTCAACCAACAAATTATGAGGGCCCATTTCCCTGCATCGATTGGGCATGGGCTCAACACGATAATCCCGACATCATTGGCTGGATTACAATCCCCGGGACATCGATAGACAGCGTCATTGTACAAGAACGCTCAGATCAACGAGGGTATTGGCTTACGCACAATAGCTTACGGCAGTACGACCAATACGGTTGCCCTTATCTAAGCGCAGACAATAGTGCCGAAGGACTTGACTCACAATGGTGCACAATTTTCGGACACCATATTGCTGAACATACTACACTTGTATTGAGCGAATTAAGCAACTATAGGGACCCAGCTTTTGCACGACAACACCAGATTGCTCTTATACAAACTCCCAGCTGGCAACGGTATCTTAGTGTGCTCTGTATTCATATCGTTCCCAAACAACAACACAGCAGGCGCTCGAATTTTGTCGACAACACTGACTTTACCTCATGGTGGATCGCTCACAATGAAAGCGCATATGATCGCCTATCATTGCAAGACAGTCCACCAGAACATATCTACACGCTCTGCTCTTGTTTAAATGAGAGCGACAATGAGCGAATTCTTGTTACGCTTGGCTAGCAAACGTGTCACGATCGGGGGCAAAGGATTGCATTGCCTTGATCGTACGACTAAACAGTTCGTCCAAATCCCAACCGAGCATGTCAGCACCCTGACGAATCACGTCACGCGACACTCCCGCAGCAAAGCGTTTATCCTTAAACTTCTTTTTCAGGGACTTCACAGTAAAGTCCATAACGCTATGCGAAGGTCTCATCTTAATAGACGCGCCAATAAGCCCTGTTAATTCCTCAGTTGCAAACAGTATTTTTTCCATAAACAACTCTGGCTTTGGGCATTGGTCATTAAGATCAGATGTGTGCGATTGGATCGCATGGATAAGCTCATCACTACCGCCAACGCTATGAATCATTTCAGCTGCACGCATCGTATGATCTTCGATCGTAGGATATTCTTCCCAGTCAAGATCATGGAGGAGGCCAACGATACCCCAAAATTCTTCATTTTCGGGGTCAAATTCACGCGCAAAATAGCGCATTGTCTGCTCTACCGTCTCGCCATGCTCAATATGAAAAGCATCTTTATTATGTGCCTTAAGGAGATCAAATGCCTGGTCCCTTGTCATACCTGCGTCTAGATGAGCCATCGTATATTCTCCTCTTCCATTATAGATACCAAAGACATAGTACCATTTTGATCTACATGCTATCGCAAACGAGTCTCCCAAAATGCCACTGCACTTGCGGCAGCAACGTTCAGCGAATCGACATTATGTTGCATAGGTATACGCACGGTCATATCGCAATCCGCAATCGTTTGATGAGAAAGACCATCTCCCTCAGTTCCAAACACCATAGCGAGTCGGTCAACCTGTGTAAGGCGGGGGTCATCAAGCGAGATAGAATCATCAGATAGAGCAAATGCAGCGACAGTAAATCCCGCTTCATGCAGCACGGTCATACCTTTGCCTGGCCAGTCCTCTACTGTTTTTCCGATACGAGTCCACGGAATTTGAAAGACCGTCCCCATCGACACGCGTGTTGCACGTCGATAGAGAGGATCGCAGCACGTAGGTGTAACAAGTATCGCATCCACACCTAATGCAGCAGCAGAACGAAACAGCGCGCCAACGTTCGTATGGTCAACAATACCTTCTAATACCGCAATTCTATGAGCTCCGCGCAGAACTTCATCAACAGATGGAAGCACGGGACGTCGCATTGCACAGAGAACACCCCTCGTTAAGCGAAAGCCGGTAAGCTGTTTAAGCATGTCATCAGCCCCCGTATAAATAGGAACACCGTCAGGACAACGGGCAAACAAATCAATTGAAGCATCGATCCAATGAGACGCCGTTAAAAAAGAAAGCGGCTGCATTCCGGCATCAAGCGCGCGATCGATAACTTTTGGCGACTCTGCGATAAATATTCCTTTTTCTGGCTCAAGTTTATTACGCAATTGAGGCTCAGTTAGACGCGCATATACCGCGAGACGATCATCATCCAAGGACTGGATTTCCTCTACTTTCATGCTTCTTTTTCTCCTCCGCCGCATTTCATCATCTATATATCATAGCGCTCACCACAATGATCATCCGTTTGCCCATAAAAAAACGGTGGGTGCGTTTCCGCATCCACCGTTCGTAGCAGCTATCTATCGAACACGATAAAAGCCTTTCTACAAACGCCTATCATAGCGCCTACAGAAACGGTCTTACATCATGCCGCCACCCATGCCGCCGCCCATCTGAGCAGCCGTAGCAGCTGCAGCATTAGGATCGGGATCCTTAGGGATCTCGTTAACCGTGCAATCGGTGATCAGAATCAGGTTTGCAACAGATGCAGCTGATTGCAGAGCCGTACGCGTAACCTTAACAGGGTCATTGAC
>DIDE01000101.1 GCA_002417975.1 Eggerthellaceae bacterium UBA5808 | reverse complement strand
CCAGACATAAAAAATGCCTTTGCGACAGGCAAAGGCTTCTGATACGCATGCTTGCAATCTCATATAGATCGCAGCAGGTCAGCCTTGTCGGTCTCTCTGTACCGCTTTTAAAGGTTAATCAATAGTATCCATGTTTTTGGATACAATGCAAGTACTTTGCGCGATATACGCATGAAGTATGCAGAGAATACATTTTGATCGGTTGCAAATTCGGCGCATAGACAATGGTATTCAGCCGAACATAGCTTCATCCGATTGTTGCTTCCAGCTGAACGCCTAACACGTTCAGCTGGATAGCGAACATACCAACGACCTAGCGATGTTCAATCAAAGTACCTATAGCGTATGTGCAGCAACCTTATGCCGCCTGTTCATCTGAATCCCGATGTGAATGTTTGACGCCTAAAACACGCTTTTTGATAGAAATAGTAGAACGTCCTATCGCAACAACCTTAGAAGTAGATTCGGAACGGTTATGTGGACGGGCAAGCGTAACAATAACAACCATCAGGATAATCATTGAAAACGCAACAAGATCAATTGGAGTAAATACCGTACCAAGCAAAAGGCAAGTACAAACAGAAGCGCTTACCGGTTCGCCAACGCCAAGCAGACTTGCTTTAACCGAACCAAGATCTTTTACACCTTGTAAAAACAATGAAAAAGAAACGACTGTGCCAAGCACCGCAACCGTGCCAACAGCCGCAATAGACGAAGGATCCCAAGCGATATTAACAGTCCACGGTTGAGCAATCGGTGTAATAAACAGGCAGCCAATTACCATCGCACAACCCATAACGGGCACACTTCCCCACTGAGCAAGCAAGCGACGAGGATATTCAGCAAAAAAGGCACATACACATGCGTTAACAAGGCCCCAAACCAACGCAAGCATCGGTAAGGATAGATTCATCGGATCCCCTTGCGTCGCAATAAGAAATGTAGCAACTACCGCAAGAGTAGTAGCAACCAATTCAATATGCGCAGGAGCACGACGGTGGACGCAGCATCCATATACTATAAGAACAACCGTACTTAGACATTGAAGTACTGTTGCTGTTCCTGCATCGGTATAGCAAATCGTCATTGCATAGGCGAACTGGGACATTAGCAGACCAAAAATCGCAAAGATTGCCAATTGAATAATGCTTGAGCGATCATGAATGATCTTTTTAATCACATCCCGCTTGTATATAAGCATAAGACCAATAAAGAGGATTCCCGCACAAAACATACGGGTCCACGTCATATATGTTACAGGGAACCCTCGATCCTCAATGAGATATTGCATACATGTTCCCGATAGCCCCCAGAGCATTGCTCCAGTAAGCGTGCAGATAATGCCACGAATACCTATATGTTTTTGTTTCATGGGACTTCCTTCTTACCCCATGGCACATCGAATTATATTTGGGCGTTCAGTGCATTGGCTCAACAGGAGCGATAGCCTGACAGATAGGAGTCCACTGTTAAATCTCAATCAAACGCATAATCAGCGCAGGATGGGATATACGCAGCTAGTGACTCATCTTTATACGATGACCATTAAGGGAAACTCGCTGGTTAAACAAAACGTATCCGCAAATAGCCGTCAATCAATGACATGCGGAATAAAAAGACAGAACCAGGCGAGGTTAGAGAAAAAAAACCGGCTCAATATCGAAGAAGTTCTGAATCGCTGTTTGCGATGAAGTTACACCGGTACAAGGCGGAAGCATCCAGCGAACATTACCATATAAAGAATTACAGAACATGTCGAACATGACAACCGCCTCCTTTAAGCATAACCCACGTACCTATACATTAGTACGGTAGTCCCATTCTCACATGCCTAATGAATTCTGTGAACCCCATCACAGAAAGTCGTCACAAACACTTGACAAACTAGATAGTTTGCAATGAATAATCATCAAATCAGTCAACCAATACAAAATGCATTGTTATATAGATCATCCAATGCACTAACGATCAAATAATTTAATCTAATCAACAGCATCGCATAATAACATAAATTATCTTAACTAATTTACCTTTGAATACTATTTGATATCCATTTAGAAATCAAGTCTTTTATCAGGTGTTTTATGCGCTAGAATCAATTTGTTGGGACATATGTATCAAAACGTACACCATCAAAGGGAGAACACGACGTGCTCTACAATATTGATTTCACCGTTGCGGCTATCATTATCCTTGTGGCACTCATGGGACACTTTGTAAGTAACTACACCCATGATTCATCGCAATCCCCAATTTTTCTTGTCTTTATTACGTTCATGCTTATTCTTGGCATTGTAGACATTCTGAATGTCGTGATTTTAAGTCAGCCATCAGCATCCATACAAGATTGCTACTTTATATGCACGATTAATGTCGCATTAAGTATGCTGGCACCAGGAGTATTGTTCGCCTTTTTCGAAGCACCCTTAGGTATCATTAAATCAAAAGCTAAAATGACAGTGATAATGAGTATTCCTTCTATCGCGTGTGCCCTACTTGTAATGGGCATAAATCCATCTACTCACCTATTTTTTAGCATAAATGAATCTCATTATTATACGCAAGGTACCTGGGATAGCCTCTTCCTTGTCGTGCTCATTTTCTATGTCGTAAGTGGCATTGTCCTTACAATCAACAACCATAGACAAAAAGATCGATATCTTGTTATATGTACCGTCCTTATCGTACTCATTGGCACAGCATATCTTGTTTGTTCATCGCTATACCCAAACCATCGCATTTTGGTCTTTGCCTGCGCGCTTGCGACACTCGTCCTCTACCTTGGTTTTCAAATCCCCGAAAAACATTACGATCTACTAACTTCAACTCTACGTATGCCTGCATTCGAACAAGAAGCAGCCGCTGCTCTTAAGGCAAATCCTCAGACCACCTATGTTTTGCTCTATAGCAACATCAGCGAATTTAAAGCAATCAACGGACTTTACAACAGCAAAAAGGGCGATAGCATTCTTATCGGACTCGCTGAGCAAATGCGACGTTGTTTTGGCCAACGCGCAATTATTGGGCGTGTTCAATCTGACCATTTTGTTATTCTTGTACCAAAAAATGACTTCGTATTCTCAGAACTTATTACGCGATTCTCCGATGAATATTTAGGAGAACGTTTCAAATGTTCGGTACATGTTGCCTTTGGCATTTATCTTATTGACGACCGCGATGTATCGGTCTCAACTATGTGCGATAGAGCCCATATTGCACTCGAAACAATTCATGATTCTAAATTTCAAACGTATGCCATATATAATGACGGTCAAGAACAAGCATTCCTTATGGACCATGAGATTGCTGGATCAATGCAAGATTCACTTAAAAACGGCGACTTTAAGGTGTACATTCAGCCAATCATCGATCTATCAACCCAAAAGATATGCGGCGGAGAAGCACTCATACGGTGGGAACATCCGCAACGTGGTTTACTAAGCCCAGCAGTATTCGTTCCTATGTTTGAACGTAATGGTCTTATTTCGGAGCTCGACGCCTATGTGCGAACAACAGTATGTAAATGCATTAGCAGACGGATCAAAGAAGGCCGCCCTGTTGTACCAATTTCAATGAATATTTCTCGTGTCGATATCAATCCAGCACTGCCCGCATCAATTAATAGACTTAAAAAAACGTACGACATTCCTGCAGAATTACTACGATTTGAAATCACCGAAACCGCCTACGACGATGATCAAAAATCACTTCACACCTTCATCGAAGCCCTGCATCAGTGCAATTTTGATATCATGCTCGATGACTTTGGAAGCGGTTATTCTTCCCTAGCCCTGTTGGAAGATGAATTATTTGACTTCATCAAAATAGATCAGAACTTTATTTCGCACATCAATCGCAATGAACGCTCAATTGCTGTTTTGGAATCGACTATCGAACTCGCAAACCGCTTAGGACTTCCCGTCGTCACCGAGGGCATCGAAACGCCTGAGCAAGCAGAACTCGTCAAAAATCTTGGCTCAACGTATGCGCAGGGATATCTTTACAGCAAACCACAACCGATGGAAAACATTGAAGCGTATCTCGATGGGAAATGCGAATAACTACTCTGCACATTGTTCAAGCAAAACACGCTGTGTACGAATAAAAAAGCACGTTAATGGCATCCGTGTGCTTGTCCGAATCATGAATAGTTCAATTATGCGGACATCGATATCCAAAACAGAATGCGGCGCATAACATTACAGCCTCATTTACGCATTAAAAATCATGTCTCGATTGATACCTGCGATATCGTGCGCTCCACACATAAACATTGCATCAGCTAACTCATTTTGAAACTTTTTTGCAAGAGCCATAACCCCAACTTCTTGTCCGCCATACAGAGCAGTAACAAAAGGACGTGCAACAAGCACACCGTCGGCGCCAAGCGCCAGCGCACGAAAGATATCGACACCCGAGCGAATACCACCATCAACAAGAATCGTCATATCATTCCCCACCGCATCAACGATACTGCAAAGCACCTCAGCCGTTGCAGGACATCCATCAAGAACACGTCCACCATGGTTAGAAACGACAATCCCCGCTGCACCAGCATCGCGCACCTTCATTGCCGCTGCAGGTGTCATAATCCCCTTTACGATAAAGGGAACGTGGCTCATGCGTACAATACGAGCAAGTTCTTCCGGTGACTTACGTCCTGCAGATGAAGCATTGCCTCGTAAAAAAGGCAGCCCTGCAGCATCGATATCCATTGCAATTGCAAACGCTCCTGCATTATTTGCCTGATCAATCTTTTGTTCAACCGTCTGCATATCCCAAGGTTTAATCGTAGGGATGCTTATACCGTTCTCTGCGGCAATTGCCGATAAACCAGCTTCCATTATCTGAGCATTCGCTCCATCACCCGTATATGCTGCAATACCTGCACGATTACAGGCGCGTACCAATATCTGATCATAAGTTGCTTCATCTAGATAATCGCCGTAATGCATTTGTACCGCGCCGACAGGACCAGCAAAAAGAGGCAACGCAAAACGACGACCAAACAAATTTGTTTCCGTTGAAAGAGGCTCATTGCTTCCAATTGTATCCATAGCAATGCGAATGTCGCGCCATGCATTATAATTACGCCGCGCACCATCGCCTGACCCCTTTGCCCCCGGCCCAGGAATCGTTGAACCACATGCACGTCCATCACAGATAGGACAGGCGCAGCATGATTTCATATTCTTTTTCGCCTGAGCAAGAATCTCTGCATAGACCATGATAAATTCCTTCCTAAAACAATCTGTATGCGATCATGCAAATAATCACTTCTGATACAAGGATACGGGCTTATTACGCATATCTATCAATCGTTCAAATACTAAGAAGCAACTATTCAAGTAGGATAAAACCCTATAAGCATAAGCCTCTCTACATTCCAAAGTCAGGTGCAACTATATAAAAAAAGGGGAACCTCATCAGTTCCCCCGCTAATGCATCGCACATTGTTGTTATGACAGGCGTTTACCAACTTCTTGAGCTGCAGCAGGCTTATCGAAATTGCCATCAGTTGCTGCCTGCAGAGCACCCATGACCTTGCCCATGTCACGTTTTGTAGTAGCACCAACACTCTTAATCGTTGAGTCAATAAGATCAATAAGCTCCTGGCCACTTACTTGCTGTGGAAGTAAACCGTTCAAAATTTCTAGCTGCTTAGTCAATGTATCAGTACGCTCTTGATTATTTCCTGCCTTAATCGATCCTTCGAGCGTTTCTTGAGTTTGTTTAATCATACGCTTAATCATTGAAGTAACATCAGCCTCGCTGATATCGCGACGCTCGTTGATCTCGATATTTTTCAATTCACCGTGAACCTGACGCAAAATAGACAAACGAATCTTGTCGTGAGCCTTCATTGCTGATTTAATCTGGTCCTTGAACTCTTCATAGGTCATTGATACATACTCCTTATCGTAGTAATAACCATTATACCGTTCAGCAGTTACCAACAATGACGTCATCAAGATAGTTCCGTGCAAGTTCCGCACGATTATACACAACATCAACTGGCGTCGGTGCAACATTCATCATGCGATGCGCAGGGAAAAAGCGGGTAACATGAAAAGGAATTGAACGATCAACAGATGCAATCCATGCAGCAACATGTTCGACCTCTTCGGGCTGATCATTAAAACCGGGAACAATCAGCATCGTGATTTCAAGATGACAGGTACGACAAGCAGCAACCGTTCGAATCGTCGACTGTACAGATGCAAGATCTCCATGCCCTAATCGGGCATAGCCCTCTTTTGTCGAACATTTAAGATCGATATTCATCGCATCAATGTAAGGAAGCACCTCATTAAGCGGATCAGGCATAATAAGACCGTTCGTTACCACAACATTAAATAAGCCTTTACTATGAATAAGACCAGCACAATCACGAACGTATTCAAACCCTACAAACGGTTCATTATACGTATACGCCACGCCAATTGAACCAGATGCATCGCGAGCCTTAAGAGCCATTGCAGCAAGATGCTGCGGATCAATATCAATTGTGCCTACCCCATCGTACGTATCAAAATCATTGAGTGACGCACAAACAAAATCAGCATTCTGACAAAATGGGCAATCAAGATTACAACCAAAACTACCAATAGACAAAATCTTGGAGCCAGGCTTAAATCGAGCAAGCGGCTTCTTTTCAATAGGATCAACCGCAAGTGAAGTAATCTTCCCATAGTTAAGCGATACGATGTGCCCATCACGATTTGTACGAGCCCGGCATTTACCTGTTTGACCAGGACTGAGCATACAATGTCGTGAACAAATTGGACACGCAGTCGCAGAAGCACTACGTATATTCTCCTTTTGGGAGTCATCACTCACAAAGCATCAACTCCTTACCGGTTTGTCATCTAGTTCGCTATAACGTCGTACCTCAAATTTTTGGATATGATACGCAGTATCAGAAATACCAGCTTTGCGAGCTGCAATAGCAAGTTGATCTTCTACGGTGTCTACACCATCAAGCCGCGGTAGGAGCACACCACAACGTTCCCCCTCCGATACCACCACACCAAAACGATCAGGATCAAGATCCCGCTTTTCAGCTGGTTCAAGAGAGCCTAAAACATCAATACTTATATCAATGGATGACAGTTCCTTAACCTCGATAGGCGGAAAACGAGGATCACGACTCGAAGCGGCAATCGCATTCTCAATAATTTCTTTTGCTACCGAAGAATAAGCCGGCTGAATCGTCCCCATACAACCACGAAGTTCACCGTGCTTATGAATTGACACGAACACACCAGCCCGCGTTTCTAAAAGTTTAGAAGGAGTCCCGCAGGGTGGATCCATATGTGTTCCACTCGTTATAAAACTCATAAGACCAGCACGAGCAAGAACAGTATAGGGATCATAATCAAGTTTAGGCATAGCGTCATCTCTCTTTCGCAAGGATTCTTAGAATATAATTTCTACCGTTAATCGGATGAAGACAAAGCTGATGTAGATTCGAACGAAGCAACAGCATATCCAACCCCAAACGGACCTTCATAGCTCAAAAGTTCAGCATTATGTTGAATTGACTCAAGCGCACCAGCCATAATCAAAAAAGAACGAAGACCGCATTCAGCTGCTGCATCGCATAGATGATTATCAATCGACGATAGATTATCAAGATGATTCGTAGCAAAAGCATCAGTCACTATATGATCAAATACACTGCCCTCAGGGGCATACCCATACGGACCAGACGCAGTAAGCTTGTGCGATAAATCCCCGCTTGCTATATACACCGTACGACGATGCAATGCGCATGCCGAACGAGCACACACTGCGCCAAACGTACGATGATCATCCCCCGAAAGACCAGACAGGCCACAGGAAACAAGTCGAAAATCAGTATAGCGTTTTTTAATGAAATACAAAGGAATAAATGACGCATAGTCAAGTTCAGAAGAATGCGATACATCACGAATTGCAGAAAGAGAAACCGACGAAGCATTCGAAACAATAAGATCTGAAAGTTCATCATCGATAGGAACGCTCATGCGTTCTTGAGGCGCATGAAATTGTTCCATTGACCCGCTTATATCAGAACCGTCCGCAAGTGCAAACCCATCATAATATGCCGGAGCATGTGGAGAAGAAAGGATAATCGTGTCGGGACGTAAGCGCGCAATGCGGCGCGCAACATCTTGATATGCATCAATAGTATGTTGGATTTCACGTTCTTCGCCGAGTCCAACAGCAGGGATAATCAAAGGCGGATGCGGAACCGCATACCCAGCTAGTAATGGCATTCTAACGGACCCCCTCCGCCGTATCATTATCACTATCGTATCACTCAAAGTTCAGAAAAGATATCACACATTCCGAAGCTTTAAGAGAGATTAGACGAGATACGGCGAAGGAAATAAAAATTATTCGTTCACTCCGTCTTGCGTACGAATGAGCTTACGCTTGATCTTGCCGCCAATTGTCTTTGGCAGCTCATCAACGTATTCAATAACACGAGGATACTTGTAAGGAGCAGTCTCATGCTTAACCCAATTTTGAAGTTCATGAGTCAGCTCATCGCTCGGTTCCCATCCTTTTGCAAGAACAATCGTTGCCTTAACAACCTTGCCTCGAATAGGATCGGGTGCCGCAGTAATGGCACATTCGACAACAGCATCATGCTTAACTAACGCACTTTCGACTTCAAAAGGCCCAATACGATATCCACTACATTTAATAACATCGTCATTACGACCAACAAAGTAAAAATAGCCATCGCTGTCGCGCCATGCCATGTCGTGAAGATTGTAATAGGAACCACCAACCGCACGTTGTGTGCGTTCTGGATCGTTAAAATAGCCAACAAACAAACCGGGGGGATATGCTTCTTTAAGCCCCGTAACGCAAATCGCTCCTTCTTCTCCGTCCTCGACTTCGTTCCCGTCATCATCGAGCAATTTGATGTTAAGAAGAGGACTCGGCTTACCCATAGAACCAGGACGCGGCTCAATCCATGGATACGTTGCAACCAGCACAGGACCTTCGGTCTGTCCAAATCCTTCACGGATCTTTTTACCGGTTAGCTTTTCCCATTGGATCGTAACCTCAGCGTTAAGAGGCTCCCCTGCTGTTGCAAAATTATCAATGCTCGACAGATCATAGCTAGCAACGTCTTCCTGAAGCATGAACCGATACATAGTCGGCGGAGCACAGAACGTCTTAAGTTTGTAATCCTGCATATGCTGAAGCAATTTAGTTGGAATGAATTTTTTCATGTCATAACAAAACACAGTACAGCCAACAATCCACTGACCATAAATCTTGCCCCAACCAAATTTGGCCCAACCACTATCAGTAACGCTCATATGCAAATGGTTTTCTTGGCACTGCTGCCAATACTTGGCAGTCAAAATATGACCTAAAGGATGAGCGAATGTATGGCAGACAGCTTTAGCATTACCCGTTGTTCCACTGGTAAAGTAAATCAGCATAATATCATCGCTGCACGTTCGCTGATCGCCTTCAGGACGCGTCCATGATTCAGACTCATCTGCAATAAGCGTATCGAATGAAAGCCATCCATCGCGGTCGCCATCAACAACGATACGCGTTGCAATAGAAGGAGCTTCAGGCAATGCTTCCTCAGTCTGTGTACAAACATAATCATCATTAACGCAGATCATTGCTTTAACCTGGGCACTTTGCGCACGATATGCAATATCATGACGCGTAAGCTGCAAACTTGCAGGAATAATCGTTGCGCCAATCTTGCAAAGAGCTGTTGCGCAAATCCAATATTCCCAACGACGACGAAGAATCATCATCACAACGTCGCCTTTACCAATGCCTAATTTAACAAAGGCATTAGCCGCTTTATTGGAAAGACGCGAAATATCAGAAAACGTAAACAAGCGCTCTTCGCCCTCATCATTGCACCAGAGCAATGCCTTTTTATCAGGTTCAACACGTGCCCATTCATCAACAACGTCATAGCCAAAATTAAAATCTTTAGGAACATTAATCTTAAAATTATCAGAGAAGTCCTCATAACTATCAAAATCAATATGAGGACAATATTTCTTAAGTAAGTAATTCACTATAACCTCAACTTTATATAGGTGTACTTTGTACAGACCAACTCGTGTAAATAACCAATTTCAAAAAGAACCATACGCATGATTTACCTTACCGAATACAGAGGTAAGGCCCGTTCAGCGAAACGATGAAGCCGAATAACCTATTCGGCGATTACGGTTACGAAACGAGCAGGTTTGTCTCCACCACACCGCTGTCCATGCAGATGAGATGGATTGAAGTAAATGCTATCGCCTTTGTTGAGTGCAAACTCGTGATCTTCAAATGTCACGATAACGCAGCCTTCTAACACAAGATTAAATTCCTGACCAGAATGAGTCACCATCTTAGCAGGCTCATCGCTCGGGTCAAGAACAACCTCCAAAGGCTGCATAAGCTTGCCATAATAACGCCAGGCAAGATCATCATAGTGGTAACCAGGATAGCGATCGATCTCTCGACCCTGACCTTTGCGAACCACTTGATACGTATTAAGTTTGGCTGCATTGCCAGTCAAAATCTCGGTGAATTCAACACCGAATTTTCGTGCCATATGATAGATGGCGGAGATGGGCACATCGGCGCCCGTCTCCTCCCAGCTGCTGTACGTTTCAAGTGATACGCCAAGTTCACGAGCCATTTCGGTTCGTGTTACTTCGCAGGACTCACGCAAACCTTCGATACGAAGGCCGATATCCTTGAATTGCTTCTCATCAGCAGCCATGTCTATCCTTTCTACAATTCCATCCCCACGGCAAGCGCCGTTTTATTGGGTTCAAGCATGTCGGCATGTTTCGCTGGTACGCAACGAACAAGTGCCTCTTGAAGGTGTTCTTTCTCACAAAAATGAGTTTCAGCAAAAAGCTTACCGGTCAAGATAACATTAGAAAGCTTTTTGAAGCCATGCTTTTCGGCAAGTTCTGTCGATGGCACAGGAATAATCGTAACATCATCACGTTCAGGAATACGCGGGACCAAAGTGGAATCCACAAGAACGAGTCCGCCAGGCACAACAGAATCGATGAACTTATCAATTGATGGCTGATTCATTGCAATCAGAACATTCGGCGTCGTGATAAGTGGACTTCCGATAGGATCATCCTGTAGGCGAACGCTGCAGTTAGCGGTTCCACCACGCATTTCAGGACCATACGATGGAAGCCATGAGAGATGGCGTCCTTCGATCAAGCCAGCCTGTGCAATGATTTTACCAGCAAAGAGCAATCCTTGCCCGCCAAAACCAGAGAGAATAACATCAATATTCTTGCCCATGTTATTCCACCCCTTTTTGCGCAATAGGACATTCAGCAGCACGAGCAGCAGCTGCTTCGCGAATACTTGGATAGCCATCGGCAACAACGTCGCGATATACACCAAGAGGATAATACGGAAGCATGTTTTTGCGCATCCAGTCAAACGCACCTTGAGGAGTCATTCCCCAATTTGTAGGACACGTTGATACAACTTCGACAATGCTGTAGCCACGCCCCTCCATCTGGTAGCGGAAAGACTTTTCGATTGCTTTCTTAGCCTGACGAACATGTTTAGGCGTATCAACCGTTACACGTGCAGCATAAGCAACACCATCGAGCGATTGGAGCAATTCACATACGCGAACAGGATACCCAGCCGTCGTCACGTCGCGCCCATAAGGGCTCGTTTGCGTAACTTGATTAGGCAAACTCGTTGGAGCCATTTGCCCGCCCGTCATACCGTAAATCGCGTTATTAATGAAGATAACCGAAACGTTTTCACCACGTGTAGCAGTATGAACTGTCTCACACATACCGATACTGGCAAGATCGCCATCTCCTTGATAAGAGAAGACAAGGTTTTCTGGATGAACACGTTTCACTGCCGTTGCAACCGCTGGAGCACGTCCATGAGCAGCTTCGATCATATCGCAGCCAAAATAATCATATGCCATAACAGAGCAACCAACAGGCGCAACGCCAACGGTATTGCCCTCCATGCCCATCTTGTCCATAGCTTCGCACACAAGACGATGTACGATGCCATGAGGACAACCAGGACAGTAATGTGTCTGAACTGGGAGCAATGATTGAGGTCTTTGAAAAACAACCTTATTCTTTTCTGCCATGATTATTCACCCACCTTCTGGACAAGAGCCTTAAGTGCATCAAGTGTGCCTTCAGGCGTAGGGATCATACCACCAGATCGACCGTAAAAGTCGACGGGGCGCTGTCCATTAACGGCAAGACGAATGTCATCGATCATCTGTCCCATATTCATCTCAACGCTTAAATACGCCTTTGCATGTTCGATCGTCTGTTTAATTGCATCGTTCGGGAACGGCCAAAGCGTAATTGGTCGAAGAAGACCAGCTTTGATTCCTTCCGCACGCGCTTGAACAACCGCGCTACGAGCAATACGAGCACTGGCACCAAATGCAACGATGACATATTCTGCGTCATCAAGCATAAAGCCTTCACTCTGCTGCTCGGTTGCTTCAATGCGATCGTAGCGTTTATAACGTTCGATCAGCATGCGCTCCAACTCGTCAGCTTGCAGGCACAACGAATTAATAATGTTATGAGAACGCTTACCCTTGTGTCCATCAGTCGCCCATGGCTTATCGGGAAGATTCTTTTTCTCAGGTGGAAGTACGACTGGTTCCATCATTTGACCAAGCAGACCATCAGCAAGAAGCATGACGGGCATGCGATATTCGTCCGCCTTATCAAATGCGAGATACACATAATCAGCCATTTCTTGAACGGTTGACGGCGCATACACAATCATGCGGAAATCGCCATGACCAAGCGCACGCGTTGCCTGCCAATAGTCCTGCTGAGACGGCTGAATACTTCCCAGACCTGGACCCCCACGCTCCACATTAATGATTACACCTGGCAAATCAGCGCCAGCCATATACGAGACGCCCTCACCTTTAAGCGAAATTCCAGGCGAAGACGAAGATGTCATTGCGCGAGCACCAGCCGAAGACGCACCATATACCATATTGATTGCAGCTAATTCGCTCTCCGCTTGGAGAAACGTACCACCAATCTTAGGCATCTTCTTGCTCATGTAAGCAGCGAGTTCAGTCTGCGGCGTAATGGGATAACCGAAATAGAAACGACACCCTGCACGGACTGCAGCCGCAGCAAGAGCCTCGTTGCCCTTCATTAGAACTTTTTCCGACATACTCATCTACCTCTCAACCGTAATCGCGACATCGGGACACATCAATGCACAGGAAGTACACGCGGTGCACTTCGACTCATCCATAAGACGAGCGGGATGATATCCCTTTGCATTTATCGTTCCCTCATCGAGCGCGATGATGTGCTGAGGACAGGCATCGACGCAAAGACCGCAACCTTTGCAATACTTTTCGTCTACTATTATTCGAGACACACTACCCTACCTTTCCACCATCCGACTATCGGTCAGGCGCGACCGGCAGTCACCTTACGTCGTTCCATGATAAACAGCCACCATGTCATTACATTAACGAGACTGAAATGAATGTTCCCACGGAACTTTCACATATCGTTGCACAAAATAGATGCTATCGCGCGCTAAAGTTTGAAAATTAACTGAAGCAACATCCTGCCTCAACGCTGCAGGAGCAGTTACTGCGCGTAAAGGCAGATCAAGACGGTGCGAAACATCGCGAGCAAACGGATATCCGCTCACAACGGTATCGACCGTAGTATCTTGCATAAGATGCGCATTATCGATTACACCTGTCAACGATAAATGCGCCGCATGTTCGATTAGATGTGCAAGTGATTCCGCAGCATCAAGATCACACTGGTCATCCCTAAATGCGTTAACAACATAGTCGAATCCGTAGGTAATACGAGAGATTTGAGGAGCAAAACGTCCAAGAACAGTTGCACCAACTTCGTCTCCACCCACATCAATAAGAATAATTCGATCAGGATTATGGCGCATTTCGTCGAGTTCAGCTTCGATACGACCGGATAAAGATGGGGTATCAAGTGACGTACCCGCAAATTCCGGAACAATTACTTGTGCGCCCCAAGATCGCACCAAAGATTGATAATCACTCGATCGAAAATACGGATTGACCGTATCAACATCAATAAGCGTAATCGAACGCCCTGCTGCACACATATCATGGACAAGATTAAGAGAAAGATTAGTTTTCCCTACGCCATAATGACCACACAATATTTCAATGGGCGCTATATGCTTTAGCATTGATGCAACATACATGAATAACTCCTTTGATAACATGATACAAAAAATAGGAAGGCATACACTCAATGCCAACAGGATTAATGCTCATGTAATGTGGTCATTTTATTAAAATGGTACATGAAATAAAAAAATATCGTATGCAATCAATAAAATATTTTATACTTTTATTTAGTACTATATACGTGATCGATGCATATTGGATATCATGTTTCAAACGACATATCCTGTACGTATCGTATCATGGTCGTTATACGTAATCACATCGAGTAGAGAAAAAAGGAGGATGCATTTCATGGAGCCGAATGTACAAGAGGTAGCGCATCGAATTCAAGCTTTACGTGAAGATATGGGATTTTCCATCGAGCAGATGGCCGAAAAAACCGGACGAAGCGTCGAAGAGTACACGCAACAAGAACATGCTGAAAAAGATCTATCCTTTACGTTTCTCTATAAGTGTGCTGAAGCATTCGGCGTTGATGTTGTCGAATTGCTCACAGGAGAAAATCCGCATCTAGCAGGTTATACCCTCGTTCGTTCAGGTGATGGACTTTCCATCAAACGGCGCGCAGGATTTGAATATCTGCACAAGGCCCCGCACTTCAAGGACAAGCTTTGCGAGCCATTCCTCGTTACCGCACCCTACCTTGAAGAAGAGCAAACAAAGCCTATACATCTCTCATACCATGAAGGTCAGGAATTTGACTACATCATAAGTGGTCATATGCGTTTTGCTTACGAAGATCACGTTGAAGATCTCAATCCAGGCGATACGCTTCTCTACGATTCGAGCCGTGGCCATGGAATGATAGCTATTCAGGGTACGCCCTGCAAATTCCTTGCAATCGTTTTAAAACCTCATGATGAAAAGATTCAATAGGCACTGTCGCATCGTCTTCAGTGCCGCCAACGCCTTCAATACTCCCGTAATTTCTATGCGTACGGCTATCTACGTATGCTTTAAGGAACAGCAACCATCATGAGACATATCAACGAACGCTATATACATGAAACGTATGACGAACAGCATCGTCTAGCAACGTGCTCAGTAACAGTTCCAGAAACCTTTAATTTTGGATACGACGTTGTAGATGATATTGCACACGCCGAACCCGATCGCCCTGCAATGGTCTGGTGCAATCCCGAAGGAGAAGAGCACCGTTTTACCTTTGCCGATATCAAATATTGGTCAGATAAAACTGCTCATTTCCTTTCCGAACAAGGCATCGGCAAAGGCGATATGGTTATGGTTATTCTTCGCCGCCATTATCAATTCTGGTTTGTAGCAACAGCTCTTCACAAACTGGGTGCAGTCATGGTCCCCGCAACATTCATGCTTAAAGAGCACGATCTCGAATATCGCTTAACAAGTGCGACTATCAAAGCAATCGTCTGCACGTCATGTGGAACGATAGCGGATGTTGTTGATAACGTCGCATCAAAATGCCCAGCGCTACAGACAAAAATCCTTGTCAACGGCGCCGGCGGCGGCAAAATGCTCGATACCGCATCTGAGCATGGCTATGGCGCACAACTTTCGGGACCAGACAATATTTGCTGTGCGCCCGTTAAGCGTCCAGGCTGGTTTGATTTCAATACTGAGGTCCGGGCAGCATCCAACGAGTTCACTCGTCCTGTAACCAGTGCCTACGATCCTATGCTCATGTATTTTTCAAGCGGTACAAGTGGCAATCCCAAAATGGTGCTTCACGATTCTAGCTATGCCATCGCTCATATCGTAACCGCTAAGCATTGGCATAATGTCGTCAGCGATGGTGGCATCCACTTTACGATCGCTGATACCGGATGGGGTAAAGCTGTATGGGGAAAATTCTATGGTCAATGGCTGATGGAAGCATGCGTCTTTACCTATGACTTTGATCGGTTCCATCCAGAAGAAATTCTTTCGCTGATCCCCCATTATCACATCACAACACTTTGTTGCCCACCAACGATGTATCGAATGATGTCTGAAACCGATCTTGATACCTTTGACTTATCGTCTCTTACCTATTGCACTACCGCAGGTGAAGCGCTCAACCCTGATCTCTTTACTTACTGGAAAGAGCATACAGGGCTTACGATATTCGAAGGATTTGGACAAACCGAAACACCTCTAACCATTGCTAACTTGCGCGGAAGCACCCCTCGGCCAGGATCAATGGGTCGGCCAAATCCGCTCTATACTATCGAGGTTCAACGCGATGACGGAACACGTTGCGAAACGGGCGAAACGGGCGAGATTTGCATCCGACTAGCACCATCCACTGCGGGGATTATGATGGAGTACTATCGTAATCCAGAAAAAACCGATATGGCAATGCATGATGGGTGGTATCACACAGGCGATACTGCATGGGTAGATGAAGATGGATATTTCTGGTATGTTGGCCGCAACGACGATGTAATCAAAAGTTCAGGTTACCGAATTGGGCCTTTTGAGATCGAAAGCGTCTTACTTGAGCATGATGCAGTACGTGAATGCGCAGTTACTGGTACGCCTGATCCTATCCGTGGGTTCGCCGTTAAAGCAACCATCATACTTGCACCAGGTTATCAGCCCAGTGATGATCTGACTAAAGAATTACAAACGTGGGTCAAGCAGCGCACGGCACCTTATAAGTGCGCTGCTTGACCCACGTTT
>DIDE01000079.1 GCA_002417975.1 Eggerthellaceae bacterium UBA5808 | reverse complement strand
CTCATAACCCGGAGGTCAGGGGTTCAAATCCAGCCCCCGCGACTATGAATTTTAGCTCAGGACAGACTAATTTAAGGTCTGACCTGTTTTTTATTTGCTCGCTCGACAATAAATCAAACATATGAAGTATCACGGTATAGAACCTAAAACTGTGAAATTATGCGCATGTTTATAATCTCAAACTGTGAATCTGAAAGAGAATAACCATATTTGAGAGAAAAGCATACTGTCTCTTAAGACACTCGAACCGCTGGTCGAGGGATCGAAAGCGCATGTGCACGACTATGAGAATACATGATCTGCGTGCAGGCCAACAGTAAGCAGATGCGCAAATGTCTACCTCGACTTAATAAGTACGAGGCTTTCCTTTTGTATACAAAACCTATTTATTGATATACATATGAAGCTTATTAGTTATCATATGGGATGCTTTGTATTTCTTTTAACAACCGTTACGGATAGAAATCGATGAATTACATCGTCGTTCGGCTGTCTTATCCTGCTGTTCATTGGTGTGTATGGATATACCGTTAGTTACATTTATATACTCAATTCATCGAATAAAGGAAAAGCCTACATGGATGTGATTGTAGGCATTGTTGTCGTGCAGTACGGCGAAAAATGTTTGAGAAAGGGTGGATATCATGAAGGGACAAGTGCGTTTCAAAGGAAAGATATTGCGTGTTCTTTGCGCCTTTGCTTTTGCGTTCATGCTTGTTCCTGTGGGGTCATTCTCCGCTATAGCGGAGACGATCCAACAGACGCCGGCATCGTCATCGTCGTCGAAATTTTGCAAAATGCTGTTGAGAATAATTCGAGATGCTGTACGGTTGCTAGTGTGGAATCGTAGGGAGTTAGGAATGGCTCATACGGCTATTGACCAAGCAAAGGAAGATATATGAGATTACAAGATATAGATATAGAACCGGGGACAAGAATCATAGTTGATGTTGTTAACGGTATGCGTTTTGAAGGAAGCTTACAAGAATTTTTTCAAAAAGAAGATGACGATGATGAGGATACTATACTCATAAGCGTGAGGGACAAAGATGCCGAAGGCCAAATAGATCTGGTAGAACTTAAATGTAGCGAGATCCTTAGAATTAAAGAGGAATAGGCAGGTCCGTTTTAATAGGTTTCTTGCCGTAAAATTTGATGTGACAGAACGCGACTTTAGATACCTATAGTGCTGCATTTCTTTTTCGCTTATGTTGTCCCAGGCATTTTGCTGGTGGTTGCTAACGGTTGCTGGCCATTTATCGGAACGTTATTGGACGTTTCGGCAGCAAACGCATCGTTGCGATGGAAGATGAGCTTGGTCCCTTCCGATGAAGTTTACAAAGAGTAAAAGACGACAATCGCAAATTACTCCAATGAAATAGCGCAAATTACTACAATGGGGATTCTACTTCTATGCAGTATCAAACGGCTCGAGCGATGTGTGATACCGTTCATCAGAAAGGTGGTCTTGCAGGTATTGGTGCTGGAATGGCTGTGAGGAATACGATGGCGAAGCAGTTTTCTCAAGAGCAAAACGATAATTCTAGCAATGGCAAAGTTACAATGCTGCGTGAGCTTAATTTTCTGCTTGATGAGGGGATTTTAATTTCTGGTAAATTTAATGAAAAAAGAAGTACTTAATTCTTAATCATTCTGATGACGTATTATCAGTAAATATATCAAGAGCATCTATGGCTATGTAGATGCTCTTGATATTGATGGGACTTCGTGTTTTGCGTCAATGATTTCTTGTAAAAAACTTTGCCTAATCTTTAACTCGGACTGGTGTCGACCAGGAGCATGGTCGACATATATTGTAATATTCGATTGGACTTGTTGGAAGCGGTTCAAGCTGTCCATTTCCCCGTCTAACCCAACTGTTCCCCCTTGAATCTGTGAAGGCAATTTCAATGGTTACTGTTATAGCCATTCCTCCTTGCGCTGAGATTTGATTTCCCCATAGTCCATAGGGTATTTCTGAAAAAATGAGACGTTGATTGTAACCTCTCGGATATTCTTCTCCATTTTTTTTCATGCAACCATATTGTCCGACAACCGTAAGGACCACATTGTATATTGGGAGTAGATCGTTATTACGAATTAATACGTCTTTAAACGCTTGGGTTCTTCTTTTAGAAAGCTGATCAGGTGGTATCCTTTTTTCTTCAAACCATGCTGCTATCTTTTCAGCTTGAATTTTCAGTTCCTTTTCTGAGTTATTCTTCTTTTCGTCTTCATATTGGTCTCTGTTCATTTTAATATTCTTAATTGCAACAATAAGTGCGCCTGCTGTTACTGCACCTATTATCGCTTGGATAATCATATTTATGATATCTATATTTTCTCTAATAAAGTTATACATTACGGTCTTTGCCTCTTAATTAGTAGTTGGAACTACTGAGAGTGTTAAAAATCATCCAATTTATTACGATTATTGTAATCGACTATGCTAGCTCACTATAATCAGGTTTGAGGGACATTCTGAATCTAGCATTAAAATTCGAAAAATAGTGACCTGTTTATTAATCAGATAGTATTCTTGTAATCGATCTTGCATCTAGGTGTGAATTTATCTGCAAATATATCAGCGGCTGCGCAGGAAGAAGAATCCATGACATTCGAAGAGGCCAGAGATGAAGTCCTCGCCTTTAGAGACGATAGAGATTGGGCTCAGTTCCATAATCCAAAAGATCTAGCAATCTCAATTTGTCTAGAAGCGTCTGAGCTTCTTGAAAACTTTCAATGGTCGGGGACTGATCTTGCGGCCAAAGATAAAGATGTACAAATTAAGGAAGAACTTGCGGACGTGCTTATTTACTGTATCGATATGGCGAACTGTCTTGATGTAAACATTGCGGACATAATAAGCGATAAGATCAAAAGTGATATTGAAAAGTACCCTGTAGCAAAAGCCAAGGGAAATACGCGAAAGTATACACAGCTATGATAACGATACCTACAAAAACTGATGCTAAAAAGCCGTCTGGAGCTCCTTTTATTATTGATCAGTGTTCCTTTTGCCATGGGCAGCAAATTGATTTTAGCGTAGTAGATCTTGCGGAAGACAAGATCAATAGCTGGCCGATGGTATATATCTTGGCTAATAGTAAAGAAGCATATGTGGGGCAGACTACAAGCATTTCCACAAGGATGACGCAGCACGAGGCGAATGAGGAGAAACGTGACTTCACAACTGCGAACATTATTTATAACGAAGAATTCAATACCTCGGTTATTACTGACTATGAGCATAGGCTTATTGGATATATGCATGGTGACGGTCGATATATTCTAACGAATAAAAACGAAGGCATGACCGATACAAACTATTTTTCTAAAGCACAATATTCCGATATGTTTGGTGACTTATGGTCGGAGCTTAAACGTCTTGATCTGGTTGATCATACTCTTGACGAAATAGAGGAATCAGAGGTATTTAAATACTCTCCTTTTAAAGGACTGACGGTTGATCAAAGGGTTGCCCTGGACAAGATTATGGCAGCGATCGAATGTGGGATTACCGACGCAAATCCAATAGTGGTTGAAGGTGTACCGGGCACAGGAAAAACTGTTCTTGCGATCTATCTTCTAAAGATGTTGAAAGATACTCCCGAATATGCTGATATGAATGTCAAAATAATTGAGCCTGTGACCTCGCTTAGGACTACTCTCAGAAAGGCACTTAAGGGTGTATCTGGTTTGACGAGCGCTGATATTATCGCTCCTGCTGATCTAATCAAGAAAGGGTACGTTAAGGGGCAAAAGAAATCTTTTGATATCGTTCTTGTCGATGAAGCTCATAAATTGAAACGGCGAGTGAACTTAGGAACTCAATACGGGAACTATGACAAAGTGAATAAAAAGTTAGGCTTGCCAAAAAACGCTACACAAATGGATTGGATAATTGATCAAGCAAAGCTTCCAATATTCTTTTATGATCCGCTACAGACAGTAGGTCCATCGTGTCTTAGCAAAGACTGTATACAGAACAGTCTAGGTGAATCACTTGATGACCCTATTAGACTTGATAGCCAGATGAGAGTCAAAGGTGGAAAAGAGTATCTTAACTACATTGCAGCCATTTTTGCTGATAAGAATCCTGAGTTGCGTGATTTTGGCGAATATGATTTAGCTATTCATGACGATTTTGGCAGTTTTGTTAGCAGCTTTGAAAAGGATTTTCGTAATCATGATCTTAGTAGGATGATTGCAGGATATGCATGGAAATGGGCGACTAAACAAAAAAATGGATCTGCTAAGTATGATATAGAAATTGATGGCATTAGCCTGCGATGGAATTGCACATATGACAACTGGGTAGGTAGAGGAGTCAACGACGATGCTATTGCGCATGAAGTTGGATGTATCCATTCCATCCAAGGTTATGATCTGAGCTACGCATACGTAATCATTGGTGATGATCTTGAAATTGACGAGTGCACTGGTCTGCTAAAAGCTAATAAGCAACACTATTTTGATCGAAATGGAAAGTCTACTGCGTCGGCCGACGAACTGACTCAGTACATTAAAAATATCTACTATGTTCTTTTAACGCGAGGAATTTATGGTACCCATATATATGTTGCTAATCCAAAGTTGCGGAGCTACCTATTAAAGTTTTTTCCTCATGCTGATTAGATTTAACATAAAAGCGCAAAGTCGACTTTTGATATATTAAATCTGCAAATGCGCCTGGTCTTTTTGTCTTAGCTGCCTTCGCACGTTTTTGGTTGCGTTCCAATTTAGATTACTGCTTATGATGTAGCTGCATTGTCCCATAGAAATTCCGAGTTTAAGCATAACGATAACTTTATACATCACACTTTTAGTCCTGGTCTAGGTAGTGTTGTGAATGACACAATATAGGAGCGTCATTCGGCACGTGATCATTTGCCGCTGATTCTGAGCTTCAAGAGCATCTATTACAAATGCAGCATTTATAAAGGGAATAGATATGCAGAGGGGGCTGAACTGATTACTTGAAATCTGATTAAGCTTGGACTATATTTGTTGCGAATTTGCTTCAAGAGCATGGTATGGCTGGCGAGATTGAGTGGGATACTATTGAAAAATATATCAGCCATTCATTTTTGATCACTCGTCTAAACTTTTGCTGAAGCAAGCAATGAAAGGGACTAATAATGGTTGAATCATCAGAAAAAGGTATGAAGGCTCTAAGTTTTCAACAGCCTTACGCCACAGAGATAATGCTGGGCGTTAAAACGATCGAATGTCGTACACGAAAAGTGAAAACACCCATTAAAAATTTGGTTGTGTGTTCATCTAAGACAGCAAATGCGTTTTATCCAATTCCTGGATTAGCCTACGGTTTTGCAATGGCCTTAGTGGATGTTGTTGACTGTGTCCCTTTTACTAAGAAGCATCTTGATGCTGCTGATATGGAAGAAATGCCCGCTAAGGAAAGCTATGCATGGATTTTGGAAAACCCAAAACCCATTAAGCCCTTTTCGGTTCATGCATCGGCTAGCTTTTTCTACGTGCAAGACGATATCATTCCGGTGACCATAGAGACTGCAAACGATTACCAAAAGTTATACGACAAAATATACAATTCCAAAATTGATAAAGATAATGGGGCAACACCTGAGGATGTCATTGCTGGCTTCTTCGAGGATTGAGGTTCTATTTTCCGAGTGGTCGTTCCAGAATAGCTTGAACCAATAATGGATTGTTACTATGTCTTACCATGCAACCGCCTTTGCGCATTAGTTCGACATTCAAGCGGTAACACCAGTCTTGGATTACTTCGTTTTCTATGTCTTCAAGAATGAAATCTAGGTTATTGGAATAGTCTGTATATACATTGGATGCGGCGGAGTAGTCTGCCTTAATTAAACCTTTAATCACATTTGAATATTTATCCGGTTGCTTCATATTAAGAAAACTGAAAATCTTATCATCGTCCGTCCACCCGATTACAAGTGTTTCGAGATTCTGAATAGTAAGGGTGCATAATCGTCTTGTGCTTCCGTATCGTCCGGATGGATAAGCTGATAGGGACCATAGTTTACCTGCAGTAGCGGCTGGATCAGGGATAGTAGCGTTGATGTAGTGAATTAATATCTGCGCAATTTGGTCCCAAGCGGGGTGGCGCATAAGTCTTTCGAAACGCTTTCGCTGGTTTTTAGTGATGTCTGAATCATTGCGGACGTAGTGTCTAGACGATGAAGGCTTTTCTGACCGATTCCACGGCAATTTTATTCCTATATTTCCTTCAAGGATGACGATAGCGTCATTGGGCCCTTGAGGAAGTTGGGTTTTTGCCTTATTCCTGAGATCATAACCGTAATCTTCGAAATAGTGGATTGCCTTGGTTTCCATTTCGTCAAGAACAGATGGCTCTTTAGATTTGATTTCGGCGAACCAGGCATCGGAGATGGTCGGCATTTGCTTTATGCTGTGACGGTATTCATGAAGATGCTGGGTGAAGCGGACGGCCATGTCAATTGATTTTCCGACATACCATGTGCCGTCATTAAAATGGTACGCATATATTCCACGGCAATTGCCTCCCAAACCAAAGTGAACTGAATTGCCTCCGTCAATTTCGTAATGTTTAAAAACAAGTCCAATTGTTTGTTTAGTAGCCATTGTGCGTACAATTGGTCCTTTCGTGCTTCGAAAACCTGCTTCAATTCATTGGGCTCATGGTATCAAATGTTTTACACATAATGAGACGGATAATAATGTATTTGATGTCTTGTCAACTGGGTTGCTGAAAGCTTAGGGCGAGTATACAGGTCTTCTTGGCGTTCTAGTGGTATGTGAGTGAACTAGAGCATAACCTTAAAATAGCGAACAGTTTGATCGGCTACGTGAGAAAAACTAGTCCAATTAATAAAGCGAGCAGCAAAATACGATAGGAGCAGAGATCATGATGCAGCAAAAAGACTTCCCTATCAAGTTTTAATACTAGTTTTTAAAAGAGAACGAAATAATTGTAAGTTTTTAATACTAAAGAGAAAAGATTTAGGGGTTTGGCAGGGCGTTGCGGGCGGATAGGAGGTTGCAGATGTAGCGCTCTGCGTCGTAGGCTTTCACCATAACGCCCGATAAACTTCGTGGACAGTTATAATACGTCTGTCGTTCAAGTTGTCGCATTTGAGGATCTACGCCCATGGAATAATCGACGGATGGGGAAGGAGTACGTTCTGTCACTTTGTACGCCGCAACAGTTTCATTATGTAGTTGACCGGGCACGTCAAGAAACAGAGATTGAGCTTTATTTCGAAACGCATGAAAATCCCAGTATGCTTATTCCGAGTGGTAAAGGCTTGTATTTCCAGGCATCGTTACATACCGAAAGTAATTTTTATCCAAACTTTGATGAACTATGGAATAAAGTTCGTATTGATGGAAAGAGCTTAGGGGAACTATGGGACTCGCTTGAAGTCATTAATTTTGATGATACGTTTCAGTGTATTTTTGAATACTGCGAGTTTTATAAAATACCTATACCCGATAAACTGAAAAAATGTGATTCAAAGTCTTGCTATTTCTATATCAATTATCTGTCTCTTAAAAAAGATCTTCAAAACAGTAAAGAATTTTTTAATGAGAGAGAAAACGCAAATAAGGTTTCAGTGATTTACATTGGTAGACCCTGCTCGAATTTTAAGCATGGATCAAAGTATGAGGTTGCTGATGTTGTAAAAAATTCGGCTGGAATTTTTCTTCAAGCAATAGACAATGCAGGCAAAAAGTCTCTTTATCAAACCGATAATTTTAGGTATTGGGAACGCGCGGTAAAAATATTTCAATCACGTTTGCCATAACAAGCAATTGATGATAATTAATTAAGAATTATGCTGCTATATTCTTTAGCTAAGCTGACTCAACTGTCTGTCAACAACTCTCCCTCCGCATCAATTAGCTATAAAGGCTGCTAAACGCTATACTCCGATAGTAGGCGGAGATCTAAAGAGCGCTACTACATTCTTAAGCATCCGCTTAAATGACTAAGGGATAAAAGAAAATAGGCGCGTTTGCGCTGGAAAAGACGGTATCGATAGAGAGTGTCGATATGCTTAGTATTTGCCTCTGCGATGATGATGCGGCTTCGCGTAAAGACGTGCGAGAGCTGTGCGAAAAAATTACGAATGAGCTTCATGTCGAGGGAAAATACTATGAGTTTTCCAACGCGGAGGCATTACTTGTAGGGTGCCCTCCAAGTCCCGATATTATTTTTCTTGACGTTATTATGGGCCAGTTGACTGGAATCGATGCTGCTCGCGAGATTCGCAAAGAGGACACATCGGTAACGATCGTATTCATGAGCAATTATGCTACATACGCGGTTGAAGGATATTCCGTGCAAGCGTATCGATATCTTCTTAAGCCTGTTGTTGAACAACGATTTCGCAATGAACTAACGGATGTTTTTAAAGACCTTTCTATGAGGCAGCGCAATACCTTTACCATTCGCAATGAAGAAGGTGTCTTTGCGGTAAATCCTGGCAGGGTCATGTACATTGAAACAAAAGGTAATAAAAACGTTTGTTTTAATACCTCTTCTGGCCAGCATATTTTATGTCGAGGCACGATGAAGCATTGGGACGACGCATTCGAGGAGTTCGGCTTCTTTCGCTGCCATAGTGCGTATCTTGTAAACCTTGCTTATGTTGATGAAATATGTTCGAGCGACTATTTACTTTTGCGTGATGGATCTCAAATTGCTGTAAGCCGAAGACGTAAAACTAAATTGGTCAAAGCATTAACGGATTATGTTTCGAGGCGTCTCTAATGTTTCCCGATGGTGGATATTTATTCGTTTCAATTTTGATCAGCGTAATGCATGTGGCGGTAGTTTGGTGGTGCGCTTTTAAGCTTCCTAAGCGTGATATAAATCCTCTTGCAAAAACTGCCGTATATTTACTTTTTATTGCGTGTTCGTATGAATTCGGACTAGTCTATCATGCGCGGGTTTTTATTGATGCCACGCTTATCAACATTGTTCTTTGCGTACTGTTTATCTTGGCGCTACATAGTTGTGGCATCAGAATAGCTGTTTTATTTGGAACCATTATTACTATTTGCTACGAATCAGCGCGCGCCCTTGTGCTTTATTGTGCGCTCGAATATCTGTCAATTAGTATTGCTGTATTTGAAGCAGATCAATTTCTGCGCATCTTGGTTGACCTAATCGGTACTGCTATTGCGCTTTCTTCGCTTTGGATTCTTCATAATCGAGCAAATGATCTTAAAGATGAAATGGTGCGTCCTATCTATTTTGTTGCGTTGCTGCAACCGTTGGTGGTTATGGTGATTATCAATGTTTGGCGGATGCCTGTTGTTGATAATCAAATTCCCGCATGTTCTTTTTCTCCTATCGTTATTATGGCTGCGCTTGAGGTGGGCGTTGTTGCGTCGGCAATGCTTGTAATGTTTGCATTTACCTCAAACCAAAGAAAAGAGGAAGCGCATAGGCTTGAATCGCTTATAGAATCCCAGCATGATGCATTGATGATGCGGACAAAGTCTGATGATGCAGTTGATCGAATTGCACATGACATAAAAAATCATCTAATTTGTCTTCAAGAGCTCGATTCGAGTAAGCAAATCGAAGACCATCTGCAAGGTATTAATGAGCAGCTGTTTGCGTTGAAAAAGTTCCCTTATACCTCCAATAGTGCGCTTGACATTGTACTTAACGAAAAAGCTTCAACTGCACATGCTATGGGGATTGATTTCATTGTCCTTGTTGATTTTTCGCAAGGTGGGTTTTTGAGAAGTGTCGATATTTGTGCCATTTTTGGAAACGCTATCGATAATGCCTTGCGTGCAGTGTCCAAAGTCCAAGATAAAGAAAAACGTGCCGTTACAATAAAATGCACCGTTGTCTCTGGATTCTTGACGATTCGTATTAATAACTATTTTTGCGATGAGATTAAATGGCGTGACGGTCGGCTTTTAAGTAGCCGTCGTCAATGGCGCGCGCCTGGTTTTGGCATGCGCTCAATAGAGCACAGTGCTAGTCGATATGGCGGAACAGTTCGCGTCGAGCAAAACAAAGATGAATTCTCGCTAATCGTTCTTATTCCTGTGCCTCAAAAGGATGAGTCTCATTCATAGCCGAAAAAGGACAGAATAAGACCGATTTATCCATATAGCACATATCACTTTCCCCTTGAATAAAATATCGCTCGGAGGAATAAAAGGGGCGGCAACTATGTTCACATGCAGCATAGTTGCCGATGTCTACAAGTGAAGGAGCGGTATTATGGGCAAGAAACTATCTCGTCGCGATTTCTTGATGGCAACAGGCTTGACTGCTGCAGCAACTGTCTCGGCGGGGTTACTTGGTGGTTGCTCTCCTAAATCAACGAAGGAGAAGGTAACCCAAGAAAACACGGCAACAGTCGATTCTTCGGGTCAGCTGTCATGCAATGATACTGGCAAAGAGGGGTATTGGTCTGAGGCAGGGGAATGGATTCCGCGTTGGCTAGTTGCGCCAGAGTATCCTTCGTCATATGAAGAAGAGCTTAACTGTGATGTGCTCGTTGTCGGACTGGGGGTGGCCGGGCTATGCGCATCGCGTTCGGCGCTTGAGAATGGGGCAACAGTAGTTGCTATCGAGCAATCCGAATCATACAACTGTCGTGCTGCGCAATTTGGCAATGTCAATTCTTCGTACCAGACTTCGTCAAATGTTGAGTTCTCTGATCAGACAAAGGCGGACATGCTCAACGCTGCTATGAAGGCGAATGCCTATCGTCCGAATCCTAAGATATGGAAGTATTTTCTTGACAACTCTGGTAGTGCCTTTGATTGGCATGTGTCAGCAAAGCCAGATATTACATTTTTGAATCCGAATCAAACACCGGCGGAATCGGGAGTTGATGGTTCAAAGGTTCCAAAAAGCGGTATGGGCGCCACGTCAACTGACGGAAAAATGTATATGACATGTTTTAACAATCCGCAGAACCCTGAATATAATCAGTCAACTGAGCTTTATCCTATGTGGCCGACGGTTATTTGTTTTCGTCCCGACCAAACCATGCTTAATGATTCCATTATGAAAATCATTCAGTCGAATTCCAATGCAACGGTGCGTTTTAATACTGCTTGTCAGATGTTTATTACCGATAACAGCGGTGCAGTAGTTGGTGCTTACGCAAAAGATAATGACGGTAAAGTAATAAAAATTAACGCCAAAGCTGTTGTGGATGCATGCGGCGATTATGCGAGTAATACTGAGATGCGGTCCTATTTTAACCACGAAACATTTGGATACACTAGCTGGGTTTGGCCTAATACAACAAGTGATGGCACTGCTACCAACATGGGCATGGGATTAAAGATGGCTGTTT
The DNA here is from genome assembly GCA_002417975.1 of Eggerthellaceae bacterium UBA5808. Classification (GTDB taxonomy): domain Bacteria; phylum Actinomycetota; class Coriobacteriia; order Coriobacteriales; family Eggerthellaceae; genus UBA5808. The sequence continues at coordinate 2,445 of DIDE01000079.1, read as the reverse complement.
GGGCTGGTGGCAAACCGGATTATATGCCGGCTGCTATGACGCATAGTTTTGGCGGTGCTCTTGGCTGTGACCCATTCCTTCTTGTGAATAAAAATGGCGAGCGCTTTTGCAATGAAGATGTTCCAGGTCATCTATGGAGCCAGCGTGCTTTGCGCTGTCCGAATAAGCAGATGTTCCAGATCTTTGATGACAATTATCCCAATCAAGTTCATACGATGCCGACAGGGCATGCAAACTATTGGAAAATTGTTGATAGTGATGAAGAAGAGCCCTGGGGTAACTACATTGAGAATATCGGCATGAGGACTCGCGACGAAGTGAGTTCTGCTGCAACGTGTGTGTGCAACACGCTCGATGAACTTGCATCGAATCTTGATATCCCAGCTGATACGCTAAAGACTACTATCTCGCGCTACAACGAATTAGCAAATAGTGGGTTTGATGCTGATTTTGGTAAACGATCAGATCGTTTATATCCTATCGAGCAGCCTCCTTTTTATGGTAGCAAGCTTGATGGTGCTTTTGCATTCTGCATGGTTTCTGGTGTGATGTGCGATGAAGGAGCTCATGTTCTTAGTGGAGATGACTTACATAAGATACCTGGGCTATATGTCTGCGGTAATACGATGGGATCTCGATTTGCTGGCGATTATCCGACGACCCTTATGGGCTGCTCTCATGGAATGGCGATGACATATGGTCGCCTTGCGGGTGTAAATGCAGCAAAAGGTATTTAATTTGGCGTTCCCCCCTTCGACCCTGAGGACATGCGGTCTATGCTCTATGTCCTCAGGGCCTCATTTGCTGGGGAGAAAATAATCAAGCACCTGCGAAAGAGCGGATGTGTGCTGTTGGTTAGCTCGTTTCGATAAACGCTTTAATAACAGGACGGGGGGAGAATAAGGTGGCTATGACGATTTGTGCTGCAAGTGGTGTAACAAAACGTGAACAAAATAGCGTTACGTCAATTAGCAAGTGTGGAGTGCATGATGTCCAGCAGCGTAATTTCCTCAAAGTGTACGATCAAATGTGCAAAGCGATGCGCTTTGATTATATTGATGCTCCATCATTTGTTTATTCGGGCTATGGCAAATATGAGGGAATGCTCGAATCGCTTAACCCAATTATGTTTGAATCTCCCGCTATATGTGACAAAAAGCTTACGCAAATAATGCTTGAATTTCTTAGTTGGTATTGTGATCCAACGCTTCATCTACTTGTAGGATCAGGTGCGGCATGTGCGCCTTTTTCTTTAGGCTATCATGTCATGCGATACAAAGATGCTCTTTATGTTGATCGTGCTGTTGAGGGCTCACCGCTTGTAAAAGGTGATCGGATAATACGCGTGAACGGGAAAACTCTTGAAGAAATATTTCCTGAAGTTAAACGAGTACTTATGTCTAAGAATTCTTGCGAGCGTGAAGATTGGTCTATTGTCTTAGGGTATGCGCGAAACTATGAAGTTGTGCATGCTAATGGTGCGCACGAAATACGGGAAGATGACTGTCCTCATGTTAAAGTCCCGGTAGAAAATAAGCATGTTACTATCGGAGAACCTTCTGCCGTACCTCATGATGATGGGGTGTTAGTTATGAAACTCGAACGAGATGATATGGCGGGGCTTGGTGTAAAGGCGCGTAAGCAGATTGAGCGCGCTTCTGGTGCAACGAAGCTTATTATTGACGCTCGTGGCGTTTGTGGCGGAACGGTTGATGACGCATGCGCGCTACTTCCTTTACTGGTCGATCAGCCAACATCCTACCGGGATCTTTTTGGTAGCTCAACGCTTCTTATGAATGCTTCACGAAAGAATGTGACGGATCGTATAACGCTTCTAAAAAAGCAACGTGCACAAGTGACGGATTCACAATGCAAAATTATTGATGATTTAATCGAAGATCTAAAAGAGCATCAAGATAAAGGTCTTATGCCGGTTGGGGAAGCTGACGCTGAAAATGCTGTAGTTTCGCCTAGTGATTTTTCTTCAGATCAAGTAATCATTCTTATTGATAGGGAAACAGCCGATGCTGCCGAATGGTTGGTCCGAGCAGCTTCTGTCTGCAAAAAAGTAATAGTGATTGGACGAGCGACATGTGGATCAATAGATAACACGTGCTTGGCAAGCAGGAAACTCGATGATGATTTCACCTTAGTGTATCCAACTGCTAGGTATTACTGGGCTAACGAAGATAGCAAAGCTACACACGGTTGCGGCATTTAACCGGTTATTCATTGGGCATGGACGCCTCAATTTCTTAACGACGACGTTGATATGAAATGTGCTCTGGCCTGTTGTACCTCATCGCATTCTTACCTGTAGTGAAATGGAATTGAAGTCGCGTCTCGTCGATCTTCGACGATGAAATTACATTGCTTCTTGAAACAAAGTTTGGCTTATATCCAAAGTCACTAACTGTGAGGCGACGAGGATCCCCCCTTTTCCAA
>DIDE01000019.1 GCA_002417975.1 Eggerthellaceae bacterium UBA5808 | reverse complement strand
ATTATCAGGAAGCTTATCGGCAGCCCATTGATGCCCCGCTACGATCTCCATCATCCAATGTTCCTCTGGATCAGAAAGAAACAGTATGTTCCCTTCTGCTGCTCTCTTTCCCTCAACACTCGACCCAATAAGCGCAATCCCCTCGCGTGCACTCCGAGCCTGTTTAAGAATAACCGCCTCCATCGTTTGCTCTGCAAGACCACCTTTAACCAAAGGATCAACACGATTGATCGCTTCAGATGGAGTTGTTGATATCGTTGCCGAAACAAAAAGATTCGCCTCATTCATTCCAACCTTTGGAAAATCGAACGGACCCGATCCACCCTCTTCGGCTGGATCATCATGAATCATCGTATAGCGAAGCGTTTGGGCAGAAGATTGCATGATGTGCCCCAGAGGATCAACGACATACCCAGAAAAATCGCAATCAGATGCAGGTATAACTTGGAACATCTTGTTGTGATGAGCACTGATATCTTCAGAACGAGCAATGAGCGTCGATCCATCATCACTCGCATCGCTTCCAACATACACGCCCGTACAAGCCTCTGCTATCTGCGGACATATAACCGATGCCAGCACTATGGCAAACACAATCCACCAATAACGAAAAAAACAGCGGGAAAAATCAAACGAACAATACCTCATACGTGCCCCCTTTAATAAAACGTGCGGAATCATTACGTCGGGGGGCATAGTCTGCAACGCAATGACAGACTACATATAGTGTACAGAGGCAGTGCAACGGCACAAGAGACAATACGCAACATGCCTATATCCAAAAGAAATGTCGATATCCATAGATTGATATTTTGCGTTCGCGCCTTGCATAAATGAATGGCTCGATTTATTCGTCCGCTATGGTCGATATTCATAATCCCCGACACGATATGTAGCTAAGACCTGACATTAAATTTTTGCCCTTCATCCATTCTTTTTTGCATTTCTTTCAGATCTACTGTTGACATTCATCGTTGACACCACGATAATAGCTTTTGCTGCATTCAAGTGCGCCGTTACCTCAGCTGGATAGAGGGACTGACTACGAATCAGTACGTCGAGGGTTCGAATCCCCCACGGCGCACCATTTTGCGGCATTTTTTGTCTCATTTTTCAGATGCATCTTAACCTTGGCGTTTCGTGAATAGATCGGGCGTCCTCAAGATGCGCTTATCTGATTCAAACGGAAGGTGGCCTACTTGAAGGTTCGAAAATCGAAACCTCATAGTAGCTAGCCCTCCGGCTTCCCCGATATGGCAGTCGGAGGTCGGCTGCTGATATCATTATTCAAGTCAAATACTCACCATCACATAGCGTGTATACCTATGTCCCCTTCATTTACCTTATCTTTACGTAGATGGAGTAACCTCAGGTAGTCGTTTGTTTAACACGACATTTGATGGTGACGTGACAAGGGGAAGTCTATGATCTATCTCTCTCAGATGCTCGGAAAACCGGTCATCGATGTCACAGGTGAAAAGTTGGGAAGTATTTCCGATCTGGCCATCCAGACCGGCGAAGTGTTCCCGCGTATCACTAGCCTGGCGTTCCAAGGTCCAGGCAAAGTGCCATTCATGATCTCATGGCGGAAATACGTCGACGAATACGACGCCGAAGACTCCTGTGTAAAACTTAAGGTTGACTCAACCGCTATACGCTTTAGTTATCTTCAACCTAATGAAGTTCTCCTTGCAAGAGACCTGCTCAATCGCCAAATTGTTGATACGCAGGGCATGAAAGTTGTACGCGTAAACGATCTTAAATTATCCGTTTCGGGTTCACAGCTTAGACTACTCGGCGCAGAAGTTGGCATTCGTGGCATTCTCCGCGGCATTGCGCCCTGGCTCGAAACTGCAGTCGTTACGGTTGCTAAGCATCTCGGCAAACATGTTAAAGAGCAGATCATCGCATGGAGCTATATGGATCTGCTCGATCGAAACCTTTCTGAGGTTCAGCTCTCGATTTCTCACACACGTCTGAGCGAACTTCACCCTGCCGATATCGCAGACGTTCTTGAGCAACTCGATCCAGCGCAGCGCGCACACGTCTTCCAATATCTCGATGACGCTCAAGCAGGCGATGCGATTTCCGAAATGGAAGACGAATATCAAGCTAACGTTATCGATGATCTCGATGATGCCCGTGCGTCTAAACTACTCGGCACCATGGATCCAGACGATGCAGCCGACATTGTAAGAGATTTGCCTTACGGCAAAGCCGAAAAACTCTTGCGTCTAATGGGCGTCGAAGATGCCGATGAAATCAGGAAGCTGCTCGGTTATCGAGACGAAACAGCTGGCGGCATGATGACAACGCAGTACGTCTCTATTGGAGAAGACGCAACGGTCGAAGAAGCGATCGTCATGCTGCGTGAACTGCCTGAAGACTATCCAACCATTCATTATCTCTACATTGTCAATGAATACGGAAAACTCGTCGGCGTTATGTCTCTGCGCACTCTTGTCCTGGCACAAAGCGATACAAAACTTGCCGACGTCATGTTTCACGATGATCTCATCAGCGCATTACCCGACGAGCCCGAAGCCGAGGTTGCTGCTGATATCTCTAAATATGATCTGCTCGCAATCCCAGTTATCAATGAACACGGGCGTATGCTCGGCATCGTTACCTTCGATGATGCATTTGATGTTATCGAAGAGGATGCCGAGGATTCAAAGACAACCGTATCAGCCCTTCGAATCGCGGCATATGTGCTAGGAATTATCATGTTCCTCGCCCTTTATACACTTGTCATTCTTCAAATAATCGGATTTGAAGGGTAGCGAGTAATCAATGGCTGCAAAGAAGGTACCCACAACCGAAGAAGTCCTCGCCCAGAGAGCAACAAAATCCGATCAGACCGACACAACAGCAACGCCACAGAAACATCACGGCAAAGCTTGGATGCTTTTTGCAGCAATGGGGCCTGGTATTGTTACCGCAATGGCAGGAAACGATGCGGGCGGAATATCAACGTATTCAACCGTCGGCGCGGAATTCGGGTTCGCCTCATTGTGGATCGTTCCTATCATGTGCGTACTGCTGATTGTCGTTCAAATGACCGCTGGTCGTATGGGGGCAATCACGGGAAAAGGGTTCGCTGCACTCATTCGTGAACGTTTTGGTATCCGCCCTACCGCACTTGCCATGCTCGCATTGCTCATCGGCAACGTATGTACAACCTTCTCCGAATTTGCCGGCATCGCATCAGGCATGGGTATGTTTGGCGTTCCAACATGGATCTCAGTTCCCGTTGCCGCAATCGGCGTGTGGCTATTAATTGTTGGCGATAATTATCGCCGCGTCGAACGAGTATTCCTTGCGCTCAGCTTTGTCTTCATAACCTATATCATTGCAGCTTTCATGGCACAGCCAGACTGGAATGATGCACTCACCTGCACTGTTGTACCGCATATCGTACAACAGCAGTCTTTTGTTAGCTTGACGATATCGACCATAGGTACAACTATCGCACCATGGATGATGTTCTATGCGCAAAGCAATGTTGTCGAAAAAGGACTCGATAAAAACGATCTCTTCTCGCTTAAGGTCGATTCAATCAGCGGCACAATTGCAGCATGCCTTGTTGCATGGTTCATTATTATTACTACAGGCAGCGTGCTCTTCCCTCAGGGAATCGGCATCGACAGTGCAGCTGACGCCGCAATTGCGCTAGAACCTTTTGCAGGACCCTACGCCGAAGCGCTGTTTGCTATCGGACTTATTGCTGCTAGTTTTCTTGCAGCATGCGTACTTCCGCTTACTACATCATTCGTAATCTGCGAAGCATTTGGATGGGAAGCAGGCGTCTCATTTAAATGGAGCGAAGCTCCCCTCTTCAAGGGCATCTTTACGTTTATCATTGCGTTTGCTGCCATTGTTGTACTTATTCCTCACATTGACCTCATGAACGTAATGTTGACCGCACAGTTTATCAACGGCATTATTCTGCCTATCCTGCTTATCTTTATGGCCATCATCGCCTCGGATAAACACATTATGGGATCATATGTAAGCGGACCCGTAAGCAGAGCCCTTCTATGGATAACGATCGCAATCGTCACGCTGCTTACTGCAATACTGATGGTCATGCAAATAATGGGTATCGGCTAATAGGCAGGCACACTACCACACAATACGTAGTGATGTAGACAGTCGACGTCAGCGATACTATTTGAGCGACGACTATGCCTTACGGAATGGACGGATGATGACAAACGAAACGCAATCATCGCAATCAGATATCAACAGCATCAAGCATGCAATGAGACAGACTGTGCTCGCCCGTCGCGATGCCCTTGATCCCACGGTACGAGCAAAAAAGAGTGCCAGCGTATGCAAGCAGCTGCATGAACTCCTTGGAAGTCTTTCATTAAACGCACCAACCATTGCATTGTTCGCTCCTATGCGCTCCGAAGTATCCCCTACGGCCTTTGCACAGCGCGCACAACACGAGGGATGTCGCATCGCCTACCCTTGCATGATTAAAGTACATGACGGCTCACAAACAGGCTCTAGCCTTCTAATGACCTTTCGCTTTGTTAACGTCGACGCTTTAGAACAAGCTGATTTTGTAACACATCCGCTCAGATCTTTTGTGCCCGATGATTCCCGCTTGGCACAATTCCCCCCATGCACGCCAAGCGAAATAGATCTTGTAATAGCGCCTCTGGTGGCATTCGATAGTAGAGGGAATCGTCTGGGATATGGCGGAGGAAACTACGATCGCTTTTTACCACAGCTGCGATCTAATACACCCGTATTTGGCATCGCTTTTGCCGAACAGCTTGTCGAACGCATACCTCTAGACAAGTATGATCAGCCACTTAAAAGGGTTATCTACGCCTAAGCGCAGATAACCCTACATACAAATCTATGTAAACTTTAACATTGCATCGGTCTTGATTAGCCCCAATGCGATAGTACAAATACCCTATTTTGCACCGTCACCCTTTTTTACAAGCGGCTCAGCTCCAAGCGGCGAGCGAAGAAGACAGAGCACCACTGCAACAATAAGAACCATGCCTAAGCATAATCCGATAACAATATTGTCAGTAAGCGATACCACGATATAGCAGACAACGCATACCGAAGCGACAACACTCGCATAGGCAAGCTGTGTGGTAACGTGGCGCAAATGGTTACAGGATGCACCCGTCGATGAAAGAATCGTCGTATCAGAAATCGGCGAAACATGATCGCCAAAGACCGCGCCACCAAGTGCTGCACCAATTGCTACGAGGAAAAGAGGATCGCCTGTCTCATAAATGCCAATAACAATCGGCAAGATAAGAGCAATCGTTCCCCAAGATGTTCCCATAGAAAAACTTACGAACCCAGCAATAACAAAAATGAACACAGGCAACCACGCAAGGTCAACACCAATTGATCCTAAGAAAGCGCTTACAAATTGACCCGTACCTAACATGTAACGGCATACCGAACTCAAGCTCCAAGCAAGCACCAAGATAAGAACAGCACCTACCATCGAGCGAACACCATCAGCAAGACCGTCCATAAAGGGCTTAAGACCCAGTAGACGTCGTGGCAGCACCATAAACGCTGTAACTACGAGTGCAAGACTTACACCGATGCACAAGCCTGCTACAGGATCTTCGCCAATAGCTTCGGCAAAGCTTGCCCCATCAAAGAATCCGCCCGTGTAGAGCATGCCAGCAATGCTTGACGCAATAAGAACAAGAATCGGGATAACCAAATCCAGCGTCGTGCCCTTGTGCTCATATGACAGCCCACGGAATTCTTCTGCTGCCTGTTCGGCACCGTGACCGCGTTCTGCATCGTCGCTGAGCATTTGAGCCATCTTCTTCGAGGAAGAAAACTCAGTTGCACTCGCCCCTGTCATTTCAAGCGAACTTTCGACATTGAGCGAACTCTCAGACGAAGCCTTGTCGGCCTGAGCATTTTTCTCTTCAGCCTTCTGCTGAACTTCATATTCACGCTGCGCTTTGAGCATCGGGCCATAGTCACGGTTAAGGATGCACATAAAGAATACGAAGAAAATCGTAAACAGAGCGTAGAAGTTATAAGGGATAGAGGCAACAAAGGTATTAAAACCATCGTCGCCCAAATAGCCGCCTACTGCGACAGCCCACGAAGATACGGGGGCGATAATGCAAACAGGTGCGGCAGTCGAATCGATAATCCATGCAAGTTTTTCATGACAGATTTTGAACCGATCCGTTACTGGACGCATAACTGCTCCCACAGTTAAGCAATTAAAATAGTCATCAACAAAAATGATGATTCCCAAAAGTGACGTAAGAACTAATGCCGCCCGAGAACTTTTAATATGAGACGATACCCACTCGCCATAGGCTCGTGATCCGCCGGCACGCGCGATAATCATAACGAGCGCACCCAACAACGCAAGGAATAGCAATAACGCCCCATTATCAGCAATCTGTGCTGCCATAATCTGTGGAACCATAGCAAAAGCTGAAATGAATTGTTCGATTCCTACGCCACTCAGCGTAAACGCATAAATAATCGTTCCTGCAAAAACTCCGATGATAAGTGATGAATAGACCTCTTTTGTTATCAGTGCGAGTCCCAGCGCCAGAAGCGGGGGGATAATCGACCAAGCACCCGTACTGATAAGGTCGAACCCTTCCATGAAATCTCCTCCGATTACGATGACCCTTAATACACGGTCATTCAGTATACCCCCGTTATGCAGAAGAGCGCACCGTAAGTTGTAAACGGCACGCTCTTCTGCATATGTATATAGGGATTACTAATGCGTAGTTATACAGGGATTAGTAGCGATTATCAAAAATTCGTTGCGTCTTTTTCTCTGATCGCGGAAGTTCTCCAATCGCGACACCCTTTGCCACCGGCGTAACGCCAATTTTGCCCTTGAAGATTGTCGCAAGCTCCTGCTCGATATGTTCTTTATCTTCACCAGTAGCAGACGTTTCAAAGAAGATCGTCAGGATATCCTTGCCAAGCATGTGATCAATCATAACCTGGTATTCACTTGAAGCACCATCGGTAAAGCGAATAACTTCTTCGATCTGCGCAGGGAACATATTAACGCCTTTAACCTTAACCATGTCATCAGTGCGTCCAAGCAATGTGTCAATACGTGGATACTTGGATCCGCATGCACACTGTCCGGGGATGATGCGCGTCAAATCATGCGTACGATAGCGAATCAGTGGCGCTCCCTGCTTGCGCAGTGTTGTGATAACAAGTTCTCCCTGCTCACCATCGGGTACGATAGCCCCCGTTTTAGGATCAATGACCTCGAAGTAAACGTAATCGTCCCACATGTGAATTCCCGCATGTTCATCACACGAAATGCCAATGCCTGGACCGTAAATTTCTGTCAAACCATAGATGTCATACAGCTCAACACCTAGTTCATCAGCAATACGCTGACGCATCTTGTGACCCCAGCGCTCGCTGCCTATAACTCCCTTGGTAAGTGCCATATGATCACGAATACCGCGCTTTTTCATTTCTTCAGCCAAAAGCAGCGCATACGAACTCGTCGCGCACAGAACCGTCGACTGCAGATCTTCCATCATGCGCAATTGCTTTTCGGTATTGCCTGGACCCATTGGAATAGTCATCGCGCCCAGACGTTCAGCTCCTAGCTGGAACCCAATGCCAGCTGTCCACAGTCCATATCCTGGCGTAATCTGAATACGATCATCTGGCGTAATACCTGCCATACGATAGCAACGCGCAAACATATCCGCCCAGTCATCTACATCCTGCTGGGTATAAGGAATAATAACGGGAGTACCTGTTGTGCCGCTCGAAGAATGAATACGCACGATATCACGTGCAGGAACAGCAGCAAGACCAAGCGGATACACATGGCGCAAATCATCCTTTTCGGAAAATGGAAGCTGCTCAAAATCAGCTTGCGAGCGAACATCCCCCAAATCGATATCAGCAAATTTACGCGCGTAAAACGGTGATCTGTCTTTGAGCGTTGCAAACTGAGCCTGCAAACTTGCAAGCTGTTCCGGTTTCATTTCCACGAGATCGAATCCTGACCGCGATACGTATACGAACGTTACGCCGATGTGACCGGTATCGCTTGCGCGGTTATATCGACTGCTGAACAGTTTAGCGCAATAAAGCGTTCTCTGACACAGTGTTCCAGTGACACTTTGAGCGAATCAATGGTAAATAGTTCGCCAAACCCACATGGATCGCCACATGCAGCACTCTCAAGCGAAGCTTGGACCGCTGCAGCAAGCATGATAACGTTGAGCGGTTTTCGACCGCCAATACGTTCACATAACGCATGATCGTCAACAATAAGGTGATGCGGAACCTCGCAAAGTCGATCAATCACGACATCCGTGCGGTAGGGATCACCTGCCAGCTCCGATGCAACAGAGGGAATCGCTGTGCTCGCACATACAAGAAGCCCCTGCGGTTTGAGCAACGGCAAAGACCGCAAAGCTTCCCCTGGCTCAAGGCCTATTAAGACATCGGCACAACCTTTAGGAGTGAGCGGCGCATACACGTCCTCACCTTCATTGCCGATACGAACATGCGAAGTTACACTTCCTCCGCGCTGCGCCATACCGATTGTCTCGGCGCTACGTACCTGCCATCCAGCATCGCATGCGGTATAAGCAATAATTTTTGCAGCAAGTACCGATCCTTGCCCTCCGACACCAGCTATCAGCACATCAAGCATGGAGCGTCACTTCCCCTTTCGCATACCATCAAATGGTGTACGACCAGTATCACGTACAGGCGCATCAATCGCATCAAAAGGACAAACATCTGCGCAAAGTCCGCAGCCAGCACATAACGTCGCATCTACGCGCGCATGTGTTCCTGCATCGTCTTTTGCAAGAGCCGGGCATCCCATACGTTCAATGCAGCGGAAGCAGCCCGTGCATCGTTCCGTATCAACACGCGCAGGCTGCTCGGGACGAACAAGCTGCATACACGGAGCCTTGAATATAATTGCCGAAGGACCTTTGTAGCTGATTGCCTCTGTTGCTGCATGCACACTTTCCTCCAAAAAATGAGGGTTTGCATGAGTAATGCAGGTCACACCTGCCGCGTTGAGCATTTGTTCGATAGAAATTGGATCACTGTGAGGACCCATTAATGTTTGACCTGTGCCCGGATGAGGTTGTAGTCCCGTCATCGCTGTCGTCGAATTATCCAGAATGACAATCGTTATATCGTGCTGATTGTATACAGCATTCACGACACCAGTAATTCCGCTTGCAAAAAACGTCGAATCCCCGATAAACGCAAGCGCCTTTTTGCCTGGATCAGCAACACTTATGCCCTGTGCAATCGTAATACCTGCACCCATGCATAAGCAGGTATCGACCGCATCAAGTGGCATTGCGTTCCCCAGGGTATAGCAGCCAATATCACCACAGAGTACAGCAGGCTGTTTTTTTAATGCTTGCTTTACCGCATAGAAGCTCCCACGATGTGGGCAGCCAGAGCACAAAACAGGTGGACGCATAGGAGCATGTACATCATGTAATTGTCCAGATACGTCATCTGCTGCGCTCTGAAGCGTAGCAAAATTACCAGGAAGTCCCAAAAAGCTCACTAGACGTTGCAGACAATCATCAACGCTGTTTTCGCCTCGGTCACGCGTCGTTCGATCGAGACGCCCATGCACATTGTATGAAGCATGTGTGCAACCGCACAGACGTTGGAGCTCATCCTCGATGACGTGGTCGAGCTCTTCGAATACGATAACTTCATCAATACCGTCAAGCGCAGGTTCAATTGCCTGTTGAGGGAAAGGATACGTCGTCCCCACTTGAATAAAGCGATACGATGGAAGACCACACCCCGCATCACTACAACGTTGTTTGATTAAGCGGAGCGCTTCACGTGCATATGCCGTACTTACGCCGCCGCAGACAATTCCAAGATGAGGCGCGGTACCAACCGTTGCAATAGGATTAAAGTCGCTTTGTGCCATATCGTCTGCAATATGCGGCAAACGATCATTGATCTCTCCATGAGCTTGATAGGAACGACGGGGAAAAATTACCCAGCGTTTATCTTTAACAAAGCCCTCATCAGGCACAGGACGTGCATCGGTATGATCAGGCACGTCAAAAAAGGTTGACGAATGGCAAATACGCGTTGTCGGTCGAACGATAACAGGCGTCTGATAGCGCTCAGAGAGTTCGAATGCCCAGCGCATCATTGCAAACCCCTGCTCAGGGGTTGAAGGATCAAGTACGGGCACTTTTGCAAACGACGCAAAACGACGAGTATCTTGTTCCGTCTGACTCGAAATTGGACCTGGATCATCGGCGACATACAAAACCATGCCGCCTTTGACACCCACATAGTTCAAGCTCATCAAGGCATCGCTTGCAACGTTAAGTCCTACTTGTTTGCATGTAAAAAGCGTACGCGCACCTGTATATGCGGCACCTGCGAGCAATTCAAGCGCAGCTTTTTCATTAGTCGACCACTCAACATGAACACCGCGTGCAATGCCATCCCGATGCAAGCGTGCAACGGTTTCGATGAGCTCGCTCGAAGGCGTGCCAGGGTATCCGGCAACAACGCGGACGCCAGCGGTAAGCGCTGCCCAGGCGAATGCCTCGTTGCCCATCAACAGACGTTTAGGCATCTGCCATAGCCGCCTTGAAGTCAATCATCTTCTGACGGGCCGCCGCATCGCCGGTTCCCAATATCTGAAGCGCAAGAATAGCAGCATTCTTTGCTCCGTTAATTGCAACACAAGCCACTGGCACGCCACTCGGCATTTGAACCATAGAAAGCAGAGAATCAAGCCCTCCGAGATCGCTCGTCTTCATCGGCACAGCAATAATCGGTAGAGGCGTATAAGCAGCAACAACGCCACCTAAATGTGCTGCCTTACCTGCAGCAGCAATAATGACTTGCATTCCACGATCCGCAGCAGAACTTGCCCACTGATGAACTTCGGCAGGCTTACGATGAGCACTCGCAACCTTAACTTCGTAGGGAATGCCGAATTCATCAAGCTGCTTCATGCAGGCTTCCATCGAAGGCATATCGCTCTTCGATCCCATGATAATGCCTACAACGGGCGTATTCTGACTTGCCATGTTCGCTCCTTATCGATTGCAAAATTCTATATTTCTTGGTGCTCAATACTCAAACACTACGTAGTATCAAATCTCGTATTATTCTACACCCCGATCGGGCGACACAAGAATCGGTTCGACACCACTTGCTTCCAAAGCTTCCTGCAGAGTAGACGCATAAGAAACATCAATATCGCCTATCTCATACGACGCAAGTTGGTCGGAGAGCACATCACTTATGCCAACAAGGTAGCAATTCAGTCCACGCTCAGTAATCGAAGTGAGGAGCGATGCCATGCGATCCCCAGCAGAAATATCAACGCTTGGAATAAGACTTACATCTAAAAATACTGCCTCAGTTTCGTCCGTAATCGCACGTTCAACTTCATCTTCCATAACATCACAATTTGCAAAGAACAGGCTACCAGCGAATCGGTACATGACTATGTTGCGAATCCTCTGTGATGTATAGCCAGGTCGTAACGGCATCACTTGACCCGTATGAGCGTCAAGCCCCAAGAAATAACGCGGTGGATTCAAGGCCTTTCTAAGCAGAAGGAACAGCGAAAGAATCACGCCCATGATCACGCCGAAGATAATTCCCACAAAAAGAACCGAGACAAGCACCAGGCAGAAGATAATAAACTCGCCTCTACTTACTCTCCGCAAACGCGCCGCAACGTCAAATTCGACTACGCCACATAGTGCGAAGCAAACGATTCCTGCAAGAATAGGCAACGCAAGATTCGATAGCGCAGGAGTAAGAAACAGACATACCGCAATCAAGCAGAGAGCAGCAACAATATTTGAGACCTGCGTATGCGCACGATATTGAATGGCAGCAGCTGTACGAGACACACTTGCTGATGCAGGACTTGCCCCAGCAAGTGCACTGAACAGATTCATCACACCAAATGAAGCAATTTCGTGGTTAACATCAATACGATATCCACCTTTTCGCGAAAAATTATTATCAGCAAGAATGGACTCAACGGCTACGACAATTGCGACCATCGGTGATAAAGCAAACGCTTGCTCGACAAGCGGTAACGATATCGAAGGGATATGAATAAGTGGCAAGCCTGACGGAAGATCGCCAATCGTGTTGACCCCCCATGATCCGTAGTCGAGAAATTGCCCCGCGATAATTGCAGCAACAAGGACAATCGGAACCATCGGGAACTTAGGAAGAAAACGCTTGGTCAACAGTAGTATTGCAAGAGTTACGCAGCCAAGCGCAACAGACGGCCATACGAATTCGCCTGCGAATGCACCACCGATAATCTCGGAAATTGATTCGATAAATTCACCAGGATCACCCGGAACTCCAGCGATCTGCACAAATTCACTTGCCATAATCGACAGAGCAATACCAGAAATAAATCCGCTCATGACCGGCATCGAGACGAAGGAAACAAGACGACCTATCTTTAAGAATGCAAAGAGCACGAGCCAAAGGCACGTAAAAAATGCGGTAAGTGGGACGACTGCCATCGCCTCTGGACTTCCAAATGCAATCGATGCTCCAATAAGCGCCGATCCCATAATTGCACTACCTGCTGCATCCATACCAACTACCAGATGCGGAGAGGTTGTCATACATGCAAAAATAATCAGAGGCAAAATGGATCCATAGAGGCCATAGATTGCAGGCAAACCTGCTACCTGCGCGTATCCCAGCGCAATAGGAATCGTCAGTGCAGCAACAACGATACCTCCTAGCAGGTCATGAGGAAGATCCCCAACGCTATAATTCTTGAGCGTTGACACTATAGGAAGTTTAGGCACAGACATTCGATTCCTTTCAGATCAATGCTCTCATTGTATGAGTATATGCATCGTTCTACTCCATAAACCGTAAAGTCAGCGCTTATCAAAAAAACGACCGACGCATTATGCGTCGGTCGTTACTTGCCTACTATAGTGCGAGTTCCAACGAACTATTCGCTCTGTTTACCGTCGTTGTCGGGTAGTTTTGAGGTCTGTGCAGAAGTATCTTCCTTATTGACCTCGTGCTGTTCATTAGACGAAACGGTTATATCAGGCGCATGGTTAATATCAGATGATTCAAACTCATCAGGCGTAGCTGACTTATCGACTACCTTATCTGCATCGAAATCTTTGGTTGCTGAATTGCTTAAAGGTTGCGTTGGTATTTGAGATGCATTTTGCTGCGGCGCAGTAGTCTGCTCGGACGCGAAGGTAGAACCTTGCGAGTTTGGAATAGGTGCCTGCGGATGTTCAGTTTGCGCAGCAGATGGTTGTACTGTTTGAACAGGCCCCTGTTGTGGCACGCTCTGCTGACTCGCAGCGTATCCTTGGGCAGCTTGCTGCTGCCACTGTTGTTGTAGCTCAAATGGCATAGGATCATCCTGACCACGCCATTGAGGAACATCAAATTGAAGCATCCAATAACCCAAGGCACGTGTAACAACAAGGTTAATATACGTAGTGACAACAGCATCGATAAATCCAATGATGACCAAGCATATGCACGCGAATAGAATCATTGACATAAACGATCCCGAAAGTACATTATTCGGCTCAATTGTGCCACCAATAAGAGGAATCATCGTTGCAGCACCCATCAAAATATCAATCAAGAAGATAACAAGTACTATTGCGCCTATGATCAAGCCCGAAATCAGAACAAGTAAAAGGCTCATGCCTAGTATGCGCAGGATACCCTTTGGATCATGACGCATCATCGACCATATTTTGCCCAATTGGAATCCAGGAGATAAACGACCGTAAATGCTCAACCGCATTGAGCCAATCCATGAGAACAAAACAGCAAATACCATCAGAGCAATAAACGCTACTGTCACAACGAACATGATAAGTCCGCTCAAAAACGACATCCGAGGACTATACATAAATCCACTGATGAATTCATAGACAAGGCAAGGAACAAGGCAAAAAACAACCGAGATTACGATAGTGAAGAAGCCACGACTGTATTGTCTTCCATCTTCATTACCAAATATGTGCGCAGGCATAGGCGCATGGATTCCCCAGGATAAATCACGTGCCCAGCCATATACATAGCCTGCCACTGCAATTGGCCCAAAAATTGGGATTAGCGAGATGAGAGTCAACAAACAGAGTTTGCCGAACCAACCTGGTGTATTTTTAACGTCGGCCCATGCAGACGAATAATAGCCTGATTGCATGATGTCGCTCCTTCGATAAGAGAGGGGGTGGAAGATACTCTAAACTTATGCTTCAGATCGAAAGCATAACGTGCTGTTTCTTATACTATACCGCCGAATCGTACCACTTCGTACCTAGATAAAGACCGTTTTGATTATGTTACCTATCTGATCACTATCTGTCGTATATAAAGTTACCCTCGATCGTAGTGACGCGCACGAAACGTCCATCCTTGTGCTTTACAGAGTGCCGCACATGCCTCCTGATCAGTTTGATCAATGCAGTCGACAACTGACATAGTGACAGGCAGCCCGCGATCGCGACATGCACGCGCAAACGCAAGAACTTCGCGATGAGCTGGTCTTCCTATGCTACTTTTCGTGATTTCAAGATACGTCTGTGGGTTTGACGAATTAAGACTGATCGATATCGATGTCAAGACGCGTGCAAGCTCACCCGTTACATCTCTTTTCCAATAGGCGTTTGCAAGTCCATTAGTGTTAAGACGCACTCCTAGTGACGGATAGGTTGTACG
>DIDE01000012.1 GCA_002417975.1 Eggerthellaceae bacterium UBA5808 | reverse complement strand
TCATATGGGCGTGTGCGATACAAGCACGTCATAAGTACGTCGCCATACGCGATTGCATAAATAGCCTGCTGTTGCATTTCGGGCGTAATTTTGAAACCAGAATTCGACTCATCCATCTTTTGCAAAGCAAGCGAGATTACCGGAATATATCCCAAACCTGCAGCCTTAAGAGCCTTACGAATAAGCGCAATATAATTCGTCGCACGGCAACCACCACCCGTTTGAGTAATCAATACCGCAAGCTTATTAGTATCGTAGCGTCCACTCGTTACCGCTTCCATAATTTGCCCTGTTACCAGGATCGAAGGGTAGCAAATATCATTATTTACGTATTTAAGTCCTGCATCAACGGCACCACTGTCGACAGATGGAAGCAATTCAAGATTGTATCCAGCACGACGGAAAATCTCAGCCAGAAGCTCAAAATGATAAGGAGCCATCTGTGGTGCAAGAATGGTATATCCTTCTTCGCGCATCTGCTCGGTAAATTCAACGCGATCAATCTTTGTCGAAGCTGCTTCACGCTCAACCGTATCAGCAACTACGCGCGCTGCGCCAGCTTCACGAGCACCCGTTTTCTTTTGGATAATCTGTTCGGCATCGTGTGCAGTTGACGAATCATCAAGTGACGCAACGGGGCATCCCTTTGCCGCAGCCGTTAACTCTGCTTCTCTATCTGCCTGATCTTTGAGTGCAGCCAGCAATGAGCGCACGCGAATACGCACAGCTCCCAAGTTAGAAACCTGATCAATCTTTAGAACAGTATAGATCTTGCCCGATCCCTCAAGAATTTCCTGAACCTGGTCGGTCGTAAGCGCATCAAGCCCACAGCCAAAACTGTTGAGCTGGATCAAATCAAGATCATTGCGCTGCGTTACGACTTTTGCTGCTTCGTAGAGACGAGTGTGATACATCCACTGATCGACAATACGAATAGGACGTTCAAGATTCCCTAGATGAGCAATTGAGTCCTCGGTGAGCACTGCCAGACCAAAACTCGTTAAAAGCTCGGGGATGGCATGATTGATTTCGGGATCATTATGATACGGACGACCCGCAAGAACGATGCCATGCGTATGGGTCTTTTCCATCCATGCAAGTGTCTCTTCTCCCTTGCGATGGATGTCGGCCTTGAAATGTTCGTCCTCTGCCCAAGCAGCATCAACCGCTTCGTCAATTTCCTTTTGCGTTGGAACGGGCGCATGACGACCAACTACATCGGCATAGTGATGTGATAGTTCAACAAAGAGACGCTTCTTAAGAGGCTCTTCCTTATCGTATGGTATGTACGGATTAAAGAACGCCACATCGCTTTCATTGAGCTCGTCAATATTCAGGCGCAATGTTTCGGAATAGCTCATAACGATCGGACAATTGTAGTGGTTTCCTGCGCCTGCATCCTCTTGACGTTCCCATTTGCAACAAGGCATCCAGATAAAATCAGGATGGCGCGCAATAAGATTCATGATATGGCCATGCGAAAGCTTTGCTGGATAACAAACACTTTCTGATGGCATACTTTCGATGCCTGATTCAAAGAGTTTCTTCGACGAAGGATCCGAAAGCTCAACGCGGAATCCGAGATGCGTAAAGAATGTAAACCAGAATGGATAGTTCTCGTACATGTTAAGCGCGCGAGGAATACCAACACGACCACGTGGTGCCTCGTCAGCTTCAAGGGGCGTGTAGTCAAAGAGGCGATGACTCTTATAATCAAACAAGTTCGGCACATTTGATGAGGTGCTCGTCACACCTGCGCCCTTCTCACATCGATTACCGGTAATAAAACGACGATGCTTGCCCGTCACTTCATCCTTACCAAAATCATTCACTGTTAGCAGACAATGGTTCTCGCAGCCCTTACAACGAAGCGTCTTGTGCGTTGGATTAAGCGAACGAACCGCATCAAGCGAAAGCAATGATGACACGATGGGCTCTACGTTTCCCTGCTCGTCGCGTGGAGCACGCGAAATAGCACTCCGGTACCGGTCGGACGCAAGCAGGGCAGCACCGTATGCGCCCATGGTTCCCGCAATATCCGGGCGGACTGCTTCAACGCCTGCAAGTTGTTCGAATGCACGGAGCACGGCGTCATTCATAAATGTACCGCCTTGAACAATGACCTTTTGTCCTACATCGTGAGAATCACGCAACTTAATAACTTTAAATAAAGCATTTTTGATTACGGATAGCGCAAGACCAGCCGCAATGTCGCCTACGGTTGCCCCCTCTTTCTGAGCTTGCTTTACACGTGAATTCATAAATACGGTGCAACGCGAGCCAAGGTCAACAGGATGCTGCGCCTGAATTGCTGTTTGAGCAAAGTCTTCAATTTTAAGATTAAGTCCGACAGCAAAGCTCTCGATAAACGATCCACATCCACTCGAACATGCCTCATTAAGCATGATATGTTCGATAACACCATCTTTAACACGAAGACATTTCATGTCTTGGCCGCCGATATCAAGAATGAACTCGACGCCAGGAAGCATCTGCTGCGCTCCACGAAGATGAGCAACTGTTTCGATTTCGCCTGAATCAGCGCGCAAGGCCTGAAGGAGCAATCCTTCGCCATATCCTGTTACCGTTGCATGCCCAATTGTTACAGGACACGATCCATCTGCTCGACGTGGCAGCGCCTTATAGAGTGCTTCGATACCTGTACGAGCGGTTCCCATAACGTCACCGCGATTGTTGGTATAGTACGTCCAGAGCAGTTGTCCCTTGTCATCGATGAGCGCAGCTTTAAACGTTGTTGAACCAGCATCAATGCCTAAAAAGGCAACACCTTCGTATGAAGCAAGATCAGCGCGCGCAACGCGTTCACGATTATGACGATCGATAAACGAATGATATTCTTGAGCATTAGCAAAGAGCGGAGGAAGCCGCGTAACTTCGCTTCCCTGGATGTTACCCAGATGCTTAAGACGACCAACGACATCGTTAAGTTTCTCCGAACGCTTTGCAGCGCCCTGAGCACCTGCAATGGCACAACCTGCCGCCACAAAAAGATGAGCATTCTCGGGAACAATACGATGTTCTTCGTCGAGCTTGAGCGTGATGTAAAACCGTTTACGCAGCTCAGGTAAGTACTGAAGCGGGCCGCCAAGAAACGCAACGTGACCGCGAATCGGCCGACCACATGCAAGACCAGATATAGTTTGCGTGACTACAGCTTGGAAAATTGATGCAGCTATATCCTCTTTGCGTGCACCTTCATTAAGCAAAGGCTGCACATCAGTTTTAGCAAATACACCGCAACGACTCGCAATTGGATAGATAATCGATGAGTGACTTGCAAGATCATTGAGTCCCGATGCATCCGTATCAAGAAGAGTCGCCATTTGATCGATAAATGCACCCGTGCCGCCAGCGCAGGTTCCATTCATACGCTGCTCGATGCTGTTATCAAAATAGATAATCTTTGCATCTTCTCCACCGAGTTCTATAGCAACATCGGTCTGAGGGATAAAGGTCTCAACAGCAGTTTTACTCGCAATTACTTCTTGAACAAAAGCGACATCAAGCCATTTTGCCAGCAGCAAACCGCCTGAACCAGTAATAGCAATAGTCATTGTGCGATCGCCATACTGTTCGGCCGCCTTGCCCAGCACTTCGATGATGGTTGCACGGACATCAGCATGATGACGTTGATAAATGGAATAGAGTATCGATCCTTTTGCATCAAGCACAGCAAGCTTAACCGTTGTCGAGCCGACATCGATACCTATATGCAAAGACTCTGTTTGGTTATCTATATCAGACATGGATTGATTATTCGTAGGTGAACTGTTCATACCATCCTCACGTTCATTATGACTGGCGCGTCCTGACATCTTTATCGTTTGTCCTTCTGTATCAGACTCGGTAGGCATATTTTGCATCGTCATTGCTTTTAAATTCCCTCGTGGTTCATTAATTTCATGTTTCATAAATCTATTCGATCTCCAGGTTTAATAAAGAGAAGGCGCATCGAGATCAATGCCATCTCACCTGATTGTTCTTTCATTCCTGTTTCAATCCATCGTTCAATAACACCTAGATACGCCGAAGTAAAAAATGCAACGTAGTAGTTCGTAAACGTCGTCGGATGCTCTCGATAGCGACGATGGAGTATACCCTTAACCAGATGAGCGCAGACTGTGTCGCGCAAGCGCGGCGCAAACCGAATGTCTCCACCAGGGCCCAGCACGGCATGAAGAAAATCACCCTGCTGCCTGAGATAGTCAAAAAGACTGATCAAAAAAGGAAGGGGCTCACCACGCCGCTCACTCTTAATGATTTCTGATAAGGTAAGTTTTTTCATTTCGCTTTGGAATACTTGTAAATCGGAGAGAACCTCATCCTCTAACGAAATAAGAAGCTCCTCTTTATCTTTAAAATGGTTATAGAACGTGCCTCGATTTAAATCAGCGCGCACGCATAAATCGTTTACAGTAAACGCATCGAGTCCGCGCTCTTCCATAAGCTCGATAATCGCTGTGCGAAGTGCAAGTTTAGACCGCACAATACGACGATCTGGTGCTGCACATGGCAACGCTTGAGTAGATACCGCAGAAACAGAAGACGTCATCTAGTAGCCGCACCTCCTCATGTATAAACAGCAGTTACAAAAGATTATCTATCGGTCACGCACAAGTCTTATATGGTTCCTATCATGAACAACGCACGTAGCGCCATTCAGTCATCCGTATCCCATAGCTTAGTTACTAGACAGAGCGACCATTAATCAACACGTTGTTCATTTGTAGATTGTAGACAGATTCATTCAGACATGCAAGCATAGTAGTAAACAATACGGCAGGCACCGTTCGCCGCTTTTAAGTTCCATCGAATCGTGAGCAATTGCAGTAAATCAACGATGCGGCAGACACAGCCGTATCGCACGACCACATCTACCGCATCTTATAATGTGCCTCAGTATCAAGCGAAGCACATCGTATGACACAACCTAATTCTTAAGAGAGTTAATCGGCGCAGGGAATCGTCCACCACGATGAGCAAATACAGATCCTGCATGAGCATTAACAGGCATAATAGGTGCATGACCAAGCAGTCCACCAAAGTCGAGCACCTCTCCAGCTTTTCTTCCGATAGCAGGAATAACGCGAACCGCCGTCGTCTTGGTATTAATTACACCAATAGCGCACTCATCAGCGATGATGCCAAAAATCGTCTCAGGAGTGGTATCGCCAGGAATGACGATCATATCAAGACCAACGCTGCAGACACATGTCATAGCTTCGAGCTTCTCCATAGAGAGTGCTCCCGATTCAACCGCACGAATCATACCGGAATCTTCAGAGACAGGAATGAATGCACCTGAAAGACCTCCAACGCTGCTCGATGCCATGACGCCGCCTTTTTTGACTGCATCGTTGAGCATAGCGAGTGCTGCCGTTGTACCAGGACCGCCACATTGCCCGACACCAATTGCTTCAAGAATCTCTGCAACACTATCGCCTTCTGCAGGAGTTGGGGCAAGGCTTAGATCGCAAATACCTTTTTGCACACCCAAGCGCTTACTCGCTTCACGAGCCATGAGCTCGCCCGCACGAGTGATCTTAAAGACCGTAGCTTTAATAGCCTCGGCAACCGTAGTCAGATCTGCATCTTTCGGCAGATCAGCAAGGACAGCCCGGACAACGCCAGGGCCAGAAACGCCGACGTTGATGACCTCGTCAGCCTCGCCACTTCCATGGAAGGCACCAGCCATAAATGGATTGTCCTGTACGGCATTTGCAAACACAACGAGCTTTGCACAACCGATGCAATCACGATCAGCTGTTGCCTTTGCTGTATCGATGAACGTATTTGCCATTTTCCAAACGGCATCCATATTGATGCCAGCACGCGTGCTTGCAACGTTAACCGATGAGCATACGTTATCGGTTACCGCAAGTGCATGAGGAATTGAATTAATGAGCTTTTTATCGGTAGCACCTGCACCTTTTTGTACGAGCGCACTAAAACCACCAACGAAGTCGACACCAACTTCCTTGCCTGCACGATCCATTGCAGAAGCAATAGGTGTCAAGTCTTGCGCATCGGTCGCTGCACAAATTTCAGCGATTGGCGTCACAGAAATGCGCTTATTGACAATAGGAATGCCATATTCACGTTCGAGTTGTTCCGCAACGGGAACGAGACGTGCAGCAGCGCTGGTCATGCGATCGTATACCTTGCGCGACATAACTGATATATCCTCATCCGAGCAACTGCGCAAGTTAAGACCAAGCGTGATCGTACGAATATCCAGATGCTGTTGGCTTACCATCGCTAATGTTTCCGCGACTTCTGCAGGGGTGATTTGCATTTCGTCCTCCTGATGGGATATATGAATGTTCCCCATTATAGGAGATAGCTCTCGTATAAACGTGAAGAAGCTATGAAATGAACAACATGAGCTAACTTTAGCTCGGCTTTTGACGCATAGGCAGCCCTTACCCTGTTCAAATACATTCAAAGATTGAGCGTCTTACGTTCTTTCACCCTGAAACAAATGCATCGAAGTAACAATGCATACGCAGGCAATCATTATTGTTTCGCATACTGTTATGCACAGAGGGGCTAAATCAGCAACCCCAAACAGGGCATCTCTCGTCATACTCGTTATATTCAGAACAGGAACCGTCCAGTAATATCCTGGCTCACGACCAACCGGAGCTGTCGTCAGAAAATACGCAGGCATCATTGCTGCAATCGAAATAAAACCGGTATACGTTTGAGCTTCACGCTGTGATCGAACCAGAAATCCTATGAGCATATACACCGCCGAAAATAACATGCTTGAAAGCACGATAGAAACTACAAGTATCGCCATCAATCCCTTTAAAAGATCAATCATCTGATCCGGACGTGCTAGAGCATATAGAACAATGCTCACAAGGGTAATTAGACCTGAGCAAATACATCCCACAACAACTGCAACATATTTTCCCAGCACTACACCGGCAGATGATGCCCCAGTCGCACGCAATGGCTCAAATGTCCCCTGTTCACGTTCGCGTATTGTTACAGAAACAGCAAAAACGCCTGCCGACATGCTGCACACTAGAATGATGATCAATGGAATAAACGTGCTCGACAACAAACCTGCCGAGCTTGATCCTGAAATATTTTGCATACTACAACTCTTACTCTGCACTGTCTGACTATCCAGAACATCAAGCACCATTTGATTCTGTTGTTCATTGAGAGACGCAAAGGCCTGGTAGAACAGAGAAGCTGCGGTAGAAGATGATACAGAATTGCCCGAATAATAGATAACATAGCGGTCTGCCTCTTGAGCCACGCATACGTCAATCGTTCCACGTTCCAGCTGTTGCTCGTAATCAGTATCATCTATACGATTAATCTGCCAGTTGAGCCCATCGGCAATTTCTTCCAAATAGTCATCTGAGTCAAAAATTCCTAGTATGTAGTCTTTCGCTTCCACCTGCCGTGAAGATGCCAAAGAGGCAAAGAGCATAATCGTCGGAAAAATGATGAGCGGAATAAGTAATGCATTCAGCAACAAACGCTTTGAAGCATAGAAGCTCTTGAGCTCTTTTATGAAGACCGTCTTTGCCGTCGTAAGCATCAGTTCACCAGCTCATGAAGTGCTTCATAAGATTCCTGAAACGTTCGCCCTTGGGTAAG
>DIDE01000098.1 GCA_002417975.1 Eggerthellaceae bacterium UBA5808 | reverse complement strand
AAATTTATGCAGGTCAGAGGCTAAAAGCTGATGACCTGCTTTCTTTTTGCCTATGCTCAAATGTAACAAAATGTGACTAACAAAAAAGCCGCCCCAAAGGGCGGCTTACATACAACTAATTAGTTTTACTTCTCTACGACTTCCAAAGCTTATAGCTATCTTTTACCCGTTGGGGGCAATCGCTAGTGAACTCAACCGTATTGTTACCTGTACTTTTCCAGAACTCCTCATGTTCTAGCCAGTACACTCTCTCTCTTACCTCTGCGGAGCATGTCATCGAATGCCCACCAGATCCTTCATGAACGCCGTTGCAAACTTGTTGTTTGTCTTTCCGAACCATGCTGAGAACACCTCCGATAGCATCTTACAACAGATGCTATGAAAAACATCAAACATGCTATAGTGAAATTGTCTTAGTAAGATTAAGACAAAACGTCGATTCAATACGATAGTTCACTATCTATGTTCAAAGGTGACGAGATGGAATGCACTCCTGCTAACATATCGCTCCCCACATCAGCTTGCACCGCGCTCAATCTGCTCGAAAGCAATAGTAAAGAAGCATGGATTGTAGGCGGATGCGTTCGCGATGCACTCATGGGACGCACCTATAATGACATTGATATTGCAACGAGCGCGCATTGGCAAGACGTACAAAAAATCTTCGAAGATAACGGTTATCGTACCTTCGAAACGGGAGTCAAGCACGGAACAATCACTGTCGAAGTCGACAC
This sequence comes from Eggerthellaceae bacterium UBA5808, assembly GCA_002417975.1. Classification (GTDB taxonomy): domain Bacteria; phylum Actinomycetota; class Coriobacteriia; order Coriobacteriales; family Eggerthellaceae; genus UBA5808. The sequence goes on along the minus strand of DIDE01000098.1, from coordinate 12,956 downwards.
ACGCACGTTTGAAATTACTACTTATCGCAGCGATGGAACATATTCTGATGCACGCCATCCCGATCATGTAACCTTTGTTAATTCGATCAAAGAGGATCTCGCTCGTCGAGATTTTACCGTTAATGCAATGGCATACCACCCACAGCGCGGGCTGTTCGATCCGTTTCATGGACAGGCTGATATAGCAGCACATCTTATACGCTGCGTAGGCAACCCTCATAAGCGTTTGAGTGAAGACGCGCTTCGCATCATACGAGCAGTTCGATTTGCAGGGCAACTTGAATTTACGATTGACCCATCTACTGCAGAAGCCATGGATGAGTCCAAACAGTTGCTTAAGCATATTGCCGTTGAGCGCATACGAGCAGAATGGGAAAAGCTTCTTTGTAGCAGCGGTATACATGATGCTCTTGTTAACTACATTGACGTACTTGGCGAAACAATCCCCGAGCTGCTCCCTCTAAAGGGATTTGACCAGCACACAATCTATCATCGCTATGATGTACTTGAACATACTGCATATGTCATACAGGGAGTCTCTCCGACCCCTTTGCTGCGATGGGCAGCGCTCTTTCATGACCTCGGAAAACCCAAAGCCTTTTCCACTGACAAAGACGGAGCTGGACACTTTTACAGTCATCCAAAATACAGTGCCGAACTCGCACGCCAGGCGATGAAACGACTTAAGATGAGTCCCCGCTTTTCTCACGACGTTGCACTCTTGGTGACCTATCACGATGTCGACTTACAGCCTGAGCCAAAAGCCGTTAAACGAATGATTCGTAAGCTTGATGAGCGTCCAGACTTATTCCGCGCACTTTGTAATCTCAAACACAGCGATGCAAGTGCTCATGCACAAGGACATCGTCAAAAAGGCATGCAGAAAGCGATCGATCTTAACCTTTGTCTTGACCGTATACTTGCCGAAAAACAACCATTTTCGCTCAAGGATCTAGCTATGAGCGGGTCGGATATACTCGCATTAGGCGTACAGCCAGGACCACAAATTGGAACGCTTCTTAATCAGTTGCTTGACGAGGTAATTGATGGACGCCTTCCTAACGATCACAACGCGCTACTCGCATTTGCCAAACAGCACATATAACATGCACACAATTAAGCGGCTAAAGAGCCCTTACGAGCGTTCGTCCAGCAATTGCCGTGCGTGAGTCATCGTTGCCGCAGAGGTATCGCCCGACAGCATACGGGCAATCTCGCTTACACGATCGTTCCCTTCTACAAGCGCAACTTGGGTCTGCACGTGCTCGCCCTGCGTTTTACTTACCTTATAGTGCGTGTCACCAGCAACAGCAACTTGAGGTAAATGCGTTACAACAATTACCTGATGCGTATGCGATAGATCAACGAGTACATCAGTTAAAGCACGCGCAGCTGTTCCGCCAATGCCTGCATCAACTTCGTCAAATACAAGCGTATCAACATCGTCATGGGCGCCAAGCACCACTTTAATAGCGAGCATTACGCGGCTGAGTTCACCACCAGAAGCGATTTTCGTTAGCGGACGTGCGCTCATATCCAGGCCAGGGCGGAAAAGAAACTCAACCGAATCGGGGCCATGTAGCGTCCAAGCAGATCGGTCAAGCGAATCAACTGAACACACTAATGCAGCATCAGCAAGCTCAAGACGCGCCATCTGATCCGTTACCGCCTGAGAGAAGTCAGGAGCCGCAGCACATCGCGCTGCGTGAAGCTTATCAGCTGCAGGAATAAGACGCTCCTCCGCTTTATCAAGCGCTGCCTGCGCAGCCTCAAGATTTTTATCAGAATCTGTCGCTCTATCAAGCAGTTCAGCAGATTCCTGACGTGCAGCCATAACATCATCCATATTCGGACCCCATGACCGCAAAAGTCCCTGAAATGCGCTCATACGCTCTTGCATAGCACCGAGCGATTCCACATCAAAATCAACATCGTCCCCGTATGAGCGAATGTCACGCGCAACATCTTCTATGACATACGAAGCATCCCTTAAGCTCTTCGCAGACTCGCCAAGCGCTGGATCAACCGATGCCATATCCTCAAGCTCAGACGCCGCACGATCAAGCAAATCAAGCGTTCCTTCATCAGCGGAAAGCGCATCATGAGCATCATGCGTAGCTTGCAACAGAGCTTCGGCATGCTCCGCCTTAGGAAGATCCGCCTGGAGTTGTTCGTATTCTCCTTCTTGAGGATCGACTTCATCAATACGTTGCACAACAAAACGTGCCTGTTCGAGTTGCTCTTTATCGAGCGATCCAGCCGCACGAACAGCATCAAGTTGATCACGCGCATCTTCAACCGCACGAAACGCTTGACGATACTTCGTATATGCAGGCAGCACCTGATCAGCCGCCCACGCATCAAGCATGCGACGATGCGAAGCAACCCGCATAAGACGCTGGTGCTCATGCTGACCGCATAAATCAACCGAAGATCCAAGATCGTCCGCTAGCTGACGCACACCAGCTATTGATCCATCGATATGAACGCGCGATCGACCCTCCGATGAAATCGTTCGTTGTACGATTGACTCGTCAGCTTCACAGGCCTTTGCCGTATCATTGGACTCATGCTCATCCGTCAGCGTATCTCGCTCACTTGTATGATCCTTTGCACAAGATTCATGAGCCGACTCACTATTTGCATGCGAGCATACAAAACGCCCCTCAACGATCATTTCGTGAGCACCTTCCCGTACAAGAGAAGCGTCACCCCTCTCGCCAATAAGCAACGAAAGTGCTGATAGTAGTGCAGATTTACCTGCACCGCTTTCGCCCGAAATTACCGTTAAACCGCGCGATGGATAAAGCGTTGCCTCATGAATCAAAGCAACATCCTTTACATGCAATTCATCAATCACAACAGCCTCCCAAACATTATCCACACGCGCATTCTCTTTTATAAATCAGTCTACCATGTCAAAAACTAATAAGCTGATACCGCTTTATACCATTATGATCTTTTCCTTAACTTCACCGGGAAGTCCACTATTTTCGCTTTCACCAATGACGAGATTATCTATACTGAAATTGAATACATCACGTTCTCGGTATGCATCATACAGCCGTGAACAGGTACACTGTTTTAAAGCACCCAGCACAAGGAGCTGACTTAGCCTACTATGATCTTTTATTTCTCCGCTACGGGAAATTCACTCGCCGCTGCACGTTCAATCGCTGCTGTCTCCAAAGACACCATCAGTGACATTGGGCATGCAACAAAATGCTCCGCATATAATTTTTTTATGCAGCAGGGCGAAAATCTAGGCTTTGTGTTCCCTGTGTATGCCTGGTCAACGCCACGCATTGTCGATGAGTTTATCAAGAAAGTGCACTTCATAACGGGAAACGGCAAACCTTTTGTTCCAGGTTATTGTTATGTTGTCATCACCTGTGGTTCAGAAGTTGGATCTGCTGCACGTTTCTTTGAAGAAGAACTTAGCCATTACCGTAGCATTCGCCTCGATGCATCGTATTCAATTCAAACGGTTGGCAATTGCATATATCTGTATGAGCCCGCTCAAGGCGCAAAGCAGGAAAAAGCTCTTGCAAAGGCGGATCGTCAGATTAAGGACGTTGCCTATCATATTGACGGCAAGCGTATGGTCCATCAAGAGCACCGCGGTACCGTCGGTGCAATTGCCTCACACTTTACCAACAAATCCGCAAAATCCTATTCAGTTGAACCTTTTCATGTTGATAGTGAATTATGTAATGGATGTGGCATCTGTGTCGCCGTTTGCCCAACCAATACCATTTCGCTTCGATCGGGTGCACCCGTATGGGAAGGAAACGAATGTACACAGTGCCTTGCTTGCATCCATCGCTGTCCTTGCAATGCAAGTCAGTTTGGGAAAAAGACCGCACGTCGCTCGCGTTATTTAAACCCCGTTATGGCATCGGTCGTCACACCTCATGCATCGGTACGCTTTGGTGAAGAAGACCCAGATGAGCCAGTATATATACCGATGATCGTTAAGAAAGATAAGAAGCGTCAGTCAAACATCAAAAATGCACGACAACGAATCAGCGCGTTTACGGCGCATGCTCGCCGAGGCAAAGAGCATACCTACCCTTATGCCGATAAGACGGCTGCACTCCAGCGTCTGCGCAGGCAAAATGCGCGAAAACGTCAATTTCCAGAAGATACTAATGGTGTAAGTAATGCAGACGACACAAATAGCGTGGACAATACCTCTGAAACTCAGAAAAACAAAGGAACGAAGTAACGAACTTCTACTTTAGCAAGCATTGTCGCTTGTATGAGCACTATTAGTAACAAGATCAGCTATCGAGACACTGTCAACATAATTCTCGATGGCTTGGTCAAGTCCTTCCCAAAATGAGATCGTTTCGCATTCGCCCCGACGAGGACAAAGGCCAAAATCATCTTCAAGGCAGGCAACGGGAGCAGTGCCTCCTTCGCATACACGCAAGATATCACCCGCAGTTACTTGATCGGTAGGTCGGGCAAATTGATACCCACCATGCGCTCCCCTCGTACTCTGTATAATTCCTGCATGAGTCATTTTCCGAGCAATTTGCTCAAGGTATTTGACCGAAATTCCCTGACGCTCTGCCGTTTCTGTCAGCGATACTGGTTCTGTTGTTCCCCAACGTGCCACATCGATGGCAAGCCGAAGTGCATAGCGGCCTTTGGTTGATATCTTCACGTACAATCACCTTCTTCTACTAAAGTATGGCACGAATACGCATGTATGCTGCTGAAAACAACAAAATGCTCCGTATAAAATTACCATCAATAAACAAAAACGCATTCTTTGCATGGAATCTTTTCGATATAGTACGTGCGCGAATAAATATGTCCTAAAGTTCCCCCTATGGATATAAAGACGAAAAGCTATCAGATCTTCTCATCAAAAGCCTTCCACATCGGACTTCTAGTTATCGGTGCGATCTTTATGCTGTCAGGAGCGTTTCATGACAACATTTGGTTCGATGAAAGCTATTCGGTTGGCATTGCTTCTCATTCATTCGCTGAAATTTGGAATTACGGATCAGGTGATGTTCATCCTGTTCTGTATTACTATGCGCTGCATATCATCCACCTTTTAGGCGGCGGACTTACTGCATACCGCATATTTACTGTCTGCGGAGCTCTTGCGCTTGCCACACTTGGTTTCACTCATCTCAGACGTGATTTTGGCTGGGAAACCGGCGTACTGTTCACGTTCTTTGCGCTGTTTACTCCTTACGTCTCATTTCTTGCAATTGAAGTCCGGATGTATTCCTGGGCTTCATGCATGGTAATGCTCGCCTTTATTTATGCATTCAGAATTTCGCGTAACAAATCTGACAGCTCCGATTCCCCTACTCAACGAGCAACTACGCACAATTGGATCCTTTTTTCACTCTGTTCGCTTGCAGCAGCATATCTCCATTATTTCAGCCTCATGTGCGCCTTTATCATCAACCTTGGACTGTTAATTTTTCTTATATTCCATCGTCGCGAACGTAAACAGGATCTTCGCATTTTTTGGATTCAAGCTATCGTTCAAGTAATTTGCTATACTCCTTGGCTTTTTGCACTTGCTTCTCAATTAGGCGTCGTATCAAACACCTACTGGGCAAAATTCCAATTCCCTGGAACGCTTATTTCGCTTATACGTTATCCCGTCATTACCATGCAGATTGATTTTGCCTGGACAGGCGATTATGGAATCGGGCCAGTCATAATTGTATGGGCAATTGTTATAGCAGCAATATTCCTTGCTATAAGTATCGCCAGAGGGCTTTACCACTATATTAAAAGACAACGAACGATCGTACGTAAACATTATGGATCGGAACCGTGGTATAAACGCGTGGGAGCGTTCATCGCACGACCCGAAAATCTCCCTGGCTTTTTAGGCCTTGGCGTGTATCTTGGGCTTTTTGTAATGGCAGCACTTGCGTCAATGCTTATGCATTCTTTTATGGTGTACTTCCGCTATATGTTTTGCGCAATCGGACCACTCTTTTTCGCTCTTGCATGCCTTCTGCACCGTATAGGAAATCGATCAGTATCAATAGCTGCATGCACCCTGCTCTTCTGCCTTGGTTTGCTCAATCAGGCACTGATTGTTCAGGACGACTACTCCCCAGACAACCAGGCCCCTATCGACTACCTCGAAGATAATGTTGCAGAAGGCGAACTCGTACTTTCGAGTGATATTGGCATCGAAGGCGTAACCGCATGCGAACTCCCCGACATACCGCAAGACTATCTTGATTGGCAGCCAGGAAACTGGAAACGCGCGTATATGGCGTATAGTCCAACACTGACGAGTATCCCCACGTGGGAAACGGTGCTTAATGACTATCATGGTAAATTCTGGGTACTCGGACAGTCAACTAACGGTTCGCGCCCTACCGATGTTGACGACCTTGATGCAGAAGATGATATAGAAGTCGTTTCAAGCCAGGTATTCTACCGTCCTTATGAGCGTAGCTATTTTACGATTACGCTTATGGACAAGGAATAAACCTTTTTGAATGCAAGTTTAGATGGTCAATCTATCTCTATTTATAGACCCATTATGCACAGCGAGGTGCTAGCACTGCCGAAGCGCTAGCACCTCATTTCAAGCCAGTTCATACTGCGTGCATCGTAAGCTCTACCGCTTATGATGCGATGATGCGAATTTAGAGCCCTTACGCGCTGACGATTTAAGCTCTTTAAGCACATCATCTTCGGAACTTCCATCAACATACGATTTAAGACGTACAACCTCGTCCCGTAAATGAGCTGCCTCTTCAAAGTCCATATCGTGTGAGGCCTGAGCCATACGATCTTCCATCGATGACAATAGACGCAAGACTTCTTCGCGCGATAACTCTGCAAGCTGTTTGTTTACTTCTTCTCCAGATACACCCTCGGTATCCGTTTGCACCGACGAGCGAATATCATTAATTGCTTTTGTTACCGTTCGCGGGGTAATCGAATGCTCCTTATTGAACTGCATCTGAATACGACGACGGCGTTCAGTTTCGCGAATTGCTCGATCCATCGAATCGGTACGCTTATCGGCATACATAATAACCTGCCCACCAGCATTACGCGCAGCTCTCCCGATTGTCTGAATGAGTGAGCGATGGTTACGTAGGAATCCTTCTTTATCAGCATCAAGAATAGCAACAAGCGATACCTCGGGCAGATCAAGCCCCTCACGCAATAGATTGATGCCCACAAGCACGTCAAATTCACCGCGTCGCAAATCACTCAAAATCTCGACACGCTCAAGCGTAGGAATATCGGAATGCATATAACGTGCCTTGATATCCTGGTCAAGCAAATGATCAGTCAAATCCTCCGCCATCTTTTTGGTAAGCGTTGTGATAAGCACACGCTCATGGCGAGCAGCTCTAATACGAGCCTCATCAATAATATCGTCAATTTGGGACACCGAAGGACGCACCACGATTTCTGGATCAAGCAAGCCCGTAGGTCTAATAATCTGCTCAACCGTAGCTTGACTAACACGTTCTTCGTAATCGCCCGGCGTTGCCGAAACATAGATGAATTGAGGTACACGTTCTTCAAATTCGTCAAACCGAAGCGGACGATTATCCAAGCATGATGGAAGTCGAAATCCATGCTCAGTCAAGGTGACTTTACGCGAGCGATCGCCCTCATGCATGCCACGAATCTGCGGAATCGTCACGTGGCTCTCATCGATGCTGCAAAGAAAATCTTTAGGGAAATAGTCAATTAAGGTGTACGGAGGTTCTCCAGGTTTTCTACCATCAAGATGACGCGAGTAATTCTCGATGCCACTACAGAATCCCATTGTCTCCATCATTTCGAGATCGTAGCTCACCCGCTGCTCAAGCCGTTCGGCCTCGAGCAATTTGCCCTCACTCTTGAACTGGCTTAGACGGTCTCTGAGTTCCTCACGAATCGTTGTGAGAGCACGCGTCATCTTAGGACGAGCGGTCACATAATGAGAAGCTGGCCAGATAGGCAGTGCCTCATACGTTTCGATCTGTTCACCGGTTACATTATTGATCTCGGCAATTTCCTCGATCTCATCACCCCAAAACTCCAGACGAAGCGGATTATCTGCATAAGGAGGAAACACGTCAAGCGCATCGCCGCGCACGCGAAATGTTCCGCGTGTAAGTTCGTAATCGTTGCGATCATATTGCATGTCGATGAGACGATGAATAATATCATCGCGATCAGCCGGCTTGCTTTTATCAACAAATACAGCCATACCCGCATAATCCATAGGAGAGCCAATGCCGTAAATGCACGAAACTGATGCGACAACAATAACGTCTCGACGCGAAAGGAGCGCAGCCGTTGCTGCATGACGCAATTTCTCGACTTCTTCGTTAATTGAGGCATCTTTTTCGATAAAAGTATCCGTACTCGGAACATACGCTTCGGGCTGGTAATAATCGTAATATGAAACAAAATACACTACCGCATTATCGGGGAAAAATTCCTTGAGTTCAGCAGCATCTTGAGCTGCAAGTGTCTTATTAGGGGCAAGGATGAGCGTTGGTTTCTGAACCGCTTCTATGGTTTTAGCCATCGTGAACGTCTTGCCGCTACCTGTAACACCAAGTAGCGTTTGGTAGCGCAGTCCTTCATTGATTCCCTTCGCAAGCGCACGAATCGCCTGAGGCTGATCGCCTGCAGGCTCATACGGCGCAACAACTTTAAGCGGCTGTCCAGACAAACGTACTTCGGGCAGCTTTCCCTGCATAGGAACGCCATCAAGACTAGAAAGATGAGCCATCCAGATTCGCTCCCTCCGTCGTCACATCATCCCCGGCAGATGCATCGGAAGCCTGCAAAGCTTGAAATACTTCATCAACACGATTCTTGAGATTCTCTAATGACCCTTTATTTTCGATAATATACGTAGCCCATAGACCACGTTGCACATCGGTCGCTTGGCGCGCAATGCGACGACGCACATCAGCCTTACTGAAGCCCTTACGCACCGCTCTCTCAATGCGAAGACGTTGCGGCGCTGTAACGGCTATGATGCCATCAGCGTCGCGCACAAAGGGCGCAAAACGCCCCGCAGGGCCATCATAGGCAGAAATCTCGACAATGACGAGGGACTTCCCTTGCTGCTCATATGCTCGAAATTGCCGCTCGGCTTCTTTCATGAGCCGTGGCTGAGTAATCACATTGAGCTTGATCGTGTCAGCTGGAGAGCGAAACGCGCAATGTGCAAGTTTCGAGCGGTCGATCGCACCCTTCTCATCCAAAATACGATGACCAAACGTATCGCTCAACATTGCAATAACGTCAGGCTGACAAAGGATTTCATGGCCAACTTCATCAAGGTCAAGACAGGTTGCTCCACGCTCCGCAAACAAACGCGAAATAGTCGTTTTACCCGACCCTATGCCGCCGATAAGAATATACGTTTTCATTCAGAATCATCTCCCTTTGCCAACCGATGAACAGACGAAATAGTTGCTCCACCTAAAATCGTATCACCGATAGAAAATACGCCACATTGACCTGGAGCTGTCGTAGGCTGTGGCGACTTAAGCGTTACGCGCGCGCCTTGAGCAGTAGGCTCAATAAGACACGGAGCAGGATCTGCTCGATAACGAAGTTTCACACTGCATTCCATAGGTGCATCAAGTGTTTTGAATGCTTGCCAATTGCAATCGACAACATCCACGCGATCAGTCAACGTACGATCCACGAAACCGACAATAAGTTCATTACGTTCAGCACATTTACCAATAACGTACAGAGGCTCTGGTGCTGCTACACCAATTCCCTTACGCTGCCCAATCGTATACCCCGACAAACCCGTATGAGCACCAAGAACATTACCTGCTTCATCAACAATCGAACCAGGTTGTTCTACTATTCCATGATCAGCAAGAAAGTCCCTGTAGTCTCCCTGGATAAAGCACACGTCTTGACTCTCAGCCTTATCAGCAACTGGCAAGCCAATATCGCGAGCTTCAACACGCACGGCAAGCTTAGTCGTCCCACCAAGAGGCAACACAAGATGCGACAACTGATCCTGCGTAAGAAGCGACAACATATAACTTTGGTCTTTGCTATGATCAAGCGCTGTCTTTACAACGTAGCGATCAACATCAGATAAATGAGCAATGCGCGCATAGTGTCCCGTCGCAATCGAATCACATCCGCATGAACGAGCAGCATCAAGAAGCGATGGGACCTTACACATCATATTGCAATGGACACACGGGATAGGCGTTAAACCACGCGCGTATTCATCAACAAAAGGCGCTACAACATTCTTGTTAAACGATGCACGTGCATCGTACACTACATGCTGAATTCCCATAAGGTCACAGCAAGAACGAGCATCTGCAATTGCCGTTTCTGTCGAAGGACCGTCGACAAATCGGCACGTTACACCTACGACTTCATAGCCTTCTCGTTGGAGAATGGCTGCAGACGTCGAGGAGTCAACTCCACCACTCATGCCCAATGCTATACGACCACGCTGTACCACGTTAATCATCCTTTATAACCCTATGCGTCTATACTCATTTCAATTATATACGACAATACACTACTCACTACAACTATGACGTATGAGATCAGCGAATAGCAAAAAGAGCCTCCGATCCCAAGGGATCAGAGGCTCTATAACTACATGCGTTGTTTGAATCGTCAGACGAACACGCTTAAAGATTCAAACCCCTAAGCAAAACTATTCAGCGCTTGCGGCCTTTTTGTCAGCACGCTGTTTGCGCTCACGTTTTTCTTCGAGTGCAGCAGGATCAGGCTCGGCAACTTCAATCTCAAAGCCGAGTTCCTCAGCAGCAGCCTTCATAGACAGGCTGATACGACGACGGTCGGTATTGATTTCCATAACCTTGACCTTGACTGCATCGCCAGCGTGTACAACCTGCGTCGGCGTATCGATGTGACGGTTGCTCATCTCGGAGATGTGTACCAATCCCTCGACATCGGGGCCTAGAGCGACGAATGCACCGAATGGTACCGTCTTGGTGACCTTGCCATCAACGATGGTTCCAACAGGATATTGCTCGACGAGTTTGATCCAAGGATCTTCAGTCGTCTGCTTGAGGCCGAGTGAAATACGCTCACGCTGCAAGTCGACATCGAGAACCTGAACTTCGACTTCCTGGCCAACCTTGACGACTTCGGACGGATGGTTGACATGGCTCCAAGAAAGCTCGGAGATGTGAACCAGACCATCGATGCCGCCCAAGTCGACGAATGCACCAAAGTCGACAATTGAGGAAACGGTGCCCTTGAGGCGCATACCCTTGGAAAGTTTGCTGAGGATCTCGGCACGCTCGTTCTTGCGTCCCTCTTCCAACAGCACACGACGTGACAGAACCACGTTGTTACGATTACGATCCATCTCAATGACACGAGCTTCGAGCTCGGTGCCGAGATACATATCAAGATCCTTAACGCGTCGAAGGTCAACCAAAGATGCAGGCAGGAATCCACGAAGACCGATGTCAAGGATCAAGCCGCCCTTAACAACTTCGATAACTTCGCCAGTAACAGTCTCTCCAGCCTTGAATTTCTCTTCAACCGAAATCCATGCACGCTCATACTCAGCACGCTTCTTGGAGAGGATCAGACGACCGTCCTTATCCTCTTTTTGGAGAACCAATGCTTCGATATGATCGCCAAGATTGACGATGTCAGAAGGATCAGCATCTTTGCGGATTGACAGTTCGCGGGAAGGAATAACACCTTCACTCTTGAATCCGATGTCTACGAGCACCTCATCGTGCTCGATCTTGACGATGGTGCCATCTACCAGATCACCTTCGTCGAAGTCGGTCAACGTCCCATCGATCATTTTGTTCATCTGATCATCGGAAATATCCTCAAAATCGATGATGGACGTGTTTTTGATTTCGGTCAAAATGGACCCCTTTCAAAAAATTATTTCGGGGACCCTTCGTCATGAATGCGAATTACACCATGTTTACGGCGATATGTATCGCAGCGAGAGCAAACATGTCTCGGGGGCCAACAAATACGTACTTATATTACTTCCAAGTAACACAAGTCGATTGATTATACCATAGATAACCCTATAAAAATCACGAGGCGCGGCAAAACCCAAAGGGCAGACATTTGGTAACTATGTCTTCTCATCCCACTATATCTCGCGCACTATCTTCAATCTAGATCCATTTAAGCACCAAGATGCAGACACTTCGTACGTTTTACGCCTGCATATAAAATTTAGACCAACCCACTCATAATAATTGTATCTAAACCATCTACATGCCTATTAACGAGCAGGCATTTCAAACAAGGCAATGAAGTATATCCTTGTCAACTGCGCATGCGTTAAGCAAACTAACATGTTTCATAAAAGGTAACATGAACACGAACCGAAGTTGCAGACGAACTTACCGAGCGCGTACCACTTGAACTCGTCGATACTTTAGACCCTGCCGATGAATTAGAAATGGTTACCGAATCAATCGTACATGGATACGTTCCGCTTGTCAGCTTATCAAGCACCTGACGCGCAGTGGCATAGCTACTGCATCCATAAACAACGTCAATTCCACGCTTGACAACCCCGCTCGTACTCCAATCAAGATCGTTAAACGAAAGTGTGTAGCTTTCGGTGTCAGCTAGCGCACCATTAAGCTGCACCAATGCTGCTTGAGAATTATCGTAGGCAGGCATGGTAACCTGCGTCTTTCCACTTTGTTTATCTGCATCAATGGAGGACTGCATAGAGTCCATACTTTGAAGCTTGCTGGCAGCAAGATCAACCTGCGTCTGCGTACTCGAAACCTGGGTTTCGATGCGCTGAGTTGACTGTTGGCAAGGGCTAAAAACGAGAAAATACCAAGCAACCCCTACAAGGAGTAACGCTAAAATGGTCATTAAAACTTTCTCTTTTTTGTTGAATGTATAGCGTGCCATATTACGCAGCACCTCCATTCGACGTCTGATGCAACGTAACCGTCAGGACAGCCGTTGTACTT
>DIDE01000076.1 GCA_002417975.1 Eggerthellaceae bacterium UBA5808 | reverse complement strand
GTCGACACGTTATGTCGAACGCTGTTGCCTTCGGAAATTCCACTGGGCATTTTGACTTCAATCGTCGGTGCACCATTCTTCTTTATTATCTTGTTACGCACACAACGAAGAAGCAATTCATGAGCCTTACCATTACTGATCTATCATGTGGCTACCATGGTGTACCACTTTTCTCAAACTTTAACCTCACTGTGGATAAGGGCGACATCGTATGTCTGCTTGGACCAAACGGCGTAGGAAAAACAACCCTATTCAAAACAATTTTGGGATTTATTCGCCCCGAATCTGGGCACATAACCATTGATGGAAAAGATAGCACCACGCTTTCTCGGCGCACCTTTGCCGCTCATGTTGCCTATGTTCCTCAGACGAGCGAAACGCCATTTCCGCTTAAGACAATTGATGTCGTGCTCACTGGTTGTGCAGGTCAACTCAGTATCTTCGATACACCACACGAAGCAGATTATAAGCGTGCACATCAGATCCTTAACGAACTTGGTGTGGATCATCTCTCCCATAGACAGTTCGATGAACTATCTGGAGGCGAGCGCCAAATGGTATTGATTGCACGAGCACTAATGCAAAACGCTCAAATTCTTATCATGGATGAGCCAACATCGGCACTCGATTTTGGCAATCAGATGCGTGTACTCTCCTGTGTTAAACATCTTGCACAACATGGTCACGGCATACTTATGACCTCACATAATCCCGATCATGCCTATTTATGCGGCTCAAGCGCAACGCTCATTATGGACAACGGAACGATCGTATCAGGATCCGTTGAAGACGTTGTAACCGCAGATAATCTTCAGAGAACCTATCACATTGATATAGGTGTCTATGACGTACAAGAAGATGACGGAACGCATATCCGTACGTGTATACCCCATCTTACGTAATCGCAAAGAAAGGAAAGAAGTAACTATGCAAAAACAATCGAGAGCTCTACGACAGAGCGGAATTTCACGAAGATATTTCGTCAAGTTCACTGGTCTCACCGGACTATGCGCTCTCACTGGAGCAGGTCTTGCTGGCTGTGGTAGCTCGGCGCAATCAAACTCTGCAGCACCAACAACGCAAACTGTTACCGACATGACAGGGACAGAAGTCGAAGTGCCTATCAAACCAAGTCGCTACGCAGACGGTTGGTTTGCTCATAACGAGATTGCAATCATGCTTACCGGAGCAGAAGGACTCGTTGCAACACATTGTTCTAAAAAAGATTATCCATGGATGTATAAAGTCTGCGGAAACATGTCTAATGCAACCGTCAGCTTTGGCAATGACTTCAACTTTGAGGACATCGTGCAAACCGATCCACAAGTAATTTTTGACTCAACCGAAAACCTTCGAGATAAATGCAACGAAGTAGGCATTCCTCTCGTTAACTGTCTGTTCAAGACGTTCGATGAAATGAAAAAATCAATCGAACTCAGCGGTCAAGTATTTGGTGGAGACGCACCATCGATTGCTTCACGCTACAACGATGAGCTCGATCAAGTGCTCGCTGACGTAACTGCTAAGACAGGATCCGTTGAAACGGAAAAACGTCCTAAGGTACTTCACGGTAACTCAGTCTATACCCTGACCATCGATGGTACGGGAACGATTATCGATAGCTGGATTAACGCAGCTGGTGGTCGTAATGCCGTCGATGCAAGTACCACAGGTAACGCATCGGCAAAGTTCTCTCTGGAGCAAATCGTTTCATGGAACCCAGATGTCATCATTACTGGCAAGGCATCCGAAGTACAGTCTATTCTGTCTGATCCTAACTGGTCATCGATTAGCGCTGTTCAAAATAAACAGGTATATGTTAATCCAAAAGGCGTATTCGGTTGGGACCGCTACGGTGTCGAAGAACTCCTGCAGATCCAGTGGGCTGCAGCACTTTTGCACCCCGATCTTTTCCCGAACCTCGACATCAATACACAGGTCAAAAAATTCTATACCGACTATTTGAACTATGAGCTTACCGATAACGATGTAGAGCTCATCCTTGCAGCAAAAGATCCTGAATAAATAACAAGGCTCGTATCTGATACGTGCCCAATGTTCTGCAGCTATGCAGTCTATTTATATGAAATTAAATAGACTGCATACATTTTTAAAGGCTCAAACAAACGAAGCTATAATAGCGCCCCTCCGCACACCCTATACAGGATAAACGGAGAGGCGTTTTGATTACCTATGTTGTAATACGTACGTAAACTTACAGCTTACACGACTCGATACACGCTCAAACGTTGCGGCACAGTTGAACAACTAGACAGTCAAGAGGAACGAAACAAAGAAGGCAAGAGAGCAGCACCACATAAGCGGTGAAACCTCTTTCATCTTCCCCTGGAGCAGCATGATGATTACATACGAAATGAATCCAAGACCAATGCCGTTAGTAATGGAATAAGTCATTGGAATACCAACGATCGTCATAAATGCAGGGAACGCAAGTGCAGGCTCAGACCACTTAATCGAGACGATCGATCCCATCATCATATAGCCAACAACAACAAGCGCACCACATGTTGCAGAAGAACTTACCATTCCAAAAATTGGAGCAAGGAATGCACAGATAAGGAACATGACACCAATCACAATATTGGAAAACCCGGTACGTGCTCCAGCAGCGGCACCAGATGTTGATTCTGCATAACTTGTAATTGAACTTGCGCCAACAAAACCACCAAGAACAGCAGATGCTGAGTCAACGAGCAAAATGTTACGCAAATCCTTAACGTTGCCCTCTTTATCAGCAAAATCGCCCCGCTGTCCAACAGCCAGAACAACGCCCATCGTATCAAAAAAGTCACTCATCAACATACTGAACGCGAACAGCAGCAAAATCGGATCAAGGAACACTTTAACGATAGCAATATCACCATCAGGCGTCGTTTGAAACGGAGCAGCTAAACAACTAAAGTCGATGCCAAAATTCCAGTTTGTAGGAAGTTGTGTCACACCAAAGGGAATGCCAACGATCGTCGCTATGATAATCGAGAGCAATAATCCCCCGCGAATCTTAAGTACTTTACCAGCAACAGCAAGCAAGATCGAAAGTAGAGCAATTGCTGCTGCAGGTGAAGTAATAGGACCCATCGCAATTA
>DIDE01000106.1 GCA_002417975.1 Eggerthellaceae bacterium UBA5808 | reverse complement strand
TTAACCTGTTCCGTTGACGCACTTGCGTGCTCTTCAGGAATTTCATCCTGTTCAAGAAACGCAAATACACGTTCCGCAGCAGCTGCCATCTGTTGTAATACATTCGAAACCTGCGTCAATTGAATGATGGGCTGCGTAAAGTTCTTAACATATTGAATAAATGCTTGAATATCACCAATAGTAATAACGTTTTGAATTGCTAAAAAGCTTCCCGCAATTGCCACTGCCACATACCCTGCATTCGATACAAAGTTCATAATTGGCTGCATTAATCCACTAAGGAACTGAGATTTCCAAGCGGATTCATACAATGCATCATTTGTTGCATCAAAGGCATCGATTGTTCGTTTTTCTTGATTAAATGCCTGAACGATATCGTGTCCAGAAAACGTTTCTTCGACATGACCATTAATAGCGCCCAAAGATTCCTGTTGCTGACGAAAATAGCGTTGTGAATGCTTTATCACAAAACTTAAAAGTACCGCCGACAAAGGCAATATCACCAACGTGATAAGCGTAAGCAAAGGCGAAATCGTAAGCATCATGATAACAACACCAATAAGCGTCGTTACCGACGTGACTAATTGTGTCAGCCCCTGGTTAAGGTTTTGACCCAACGTATCAACGTCGTTCGTAATGCGAGAAAGTGTATCGCCAACCGATGTTTTCTCAAAATATCCAACGGGCATACGATCAATTTTTTCGTTAATTTCCCGGCGGAATCGATAGGCAGCTCGCTGAGACACCGAACTCATAATCCAACATTGAACAAACGAACATGCTGCCGAAATTAGATACAATCCAAGCGTAAAAAGCAAAATACGTGCAATAGCGTCAAAGTCGATTCCACCCGTACCCTGTATCTTTGCAACAATGCCATTAAAAAGTTCAGTCGTTGCCGTCGAAAGAACCTTAGGTCCCACAATATTGAACACCGTCGAAGCAACAGCAAATAGTAATACAACAACAAGTGATCTCCGATAGCGGCAAAGAAAGTGCAACAACTTAAGAAGTGTTCCCTTAAGATCCTGAGGCTTTTCAGAAGTGCCCATTCCACGAGGCCCTCCACCCATATGACGGTCTGATCGACCTGAAGGATGGGAAGATGTCTTTGTACGACTCATGCGACACCACCTCCGCTCAGTTCGGAAGCCGACAATTGCGATGAAGCAATCTCTCGATACGCTGTGCACGATTTCATGAGTTCATCATGCGTGCCCTTACCAACAATCCGCCCCTCATCAAGAACGAGAATCGTATCCGCCGAACGGATAGTTGCGATTCGCTGTGCAACAATCAGTACACTTCGGTCAGATAAGCGTTCGTTCAAAGCATGACGTAATGCAGCATCAGTTGCATAGTCAAGTGCCGAAAAGCTATCGTCAAATAAAAGAACACGGGCGTCACTCGCAAGAGCACGAGCAATCGCCAAACGTTGACGCTGTCCTCCCGATACGTTTGATCCACCTTGAGACACGGGACTTGCTAAGCCCTCTTTTCTTGATGCAACAAAATCATCAGCCTGGGCAATAGATAATGCCGTGTCGATGGTATCCTGTGACATTCCTTGTCGAGAATAACCAACATTTGATGCAATGGTTCCACTGAATAAGAAGGCACGTTGAGGCACATAGCCAATTGCACTTCTAAGCGTGTGCTGTGTAAGTTCACGTATATCTATACCATCAAGCAGAATGGATCCCTTCGTTGGATCATAAAAACGCATGAGCAAGCTGAGAATCGTTGACTTTCCCGATCCTGTTGATCCGATAATTGCCGTCGTCGTTCCAGGCGACATCGTAAACGAAATATCCGTTAGCACGCGCTCTTCCGAAGACCCATAAGAAAAATCAACATGCTCGAAACGTACCGACCCTTTTGAAGCATGGTTAAGTTCACTATCACGCGGAATATTTGGATCGTTAATGCTCGACTGAGTCTCTAATACTTCATTAATTCGCTGAGCAGCAACATCAGCACGCGGAAGCATAATCGCAACCATAGACATCATAAGAAAGCCCATAATAATGACCATTGCATACGTGATGAACGCAATCATGTCTCCAGTTTGGATAACACCTTGATCGATATAGTCACCGCCAACCCAAACAATCAATACAGATGTTGCATTCATAATGCACATGATAAGCGGCATCATAAATGTCATAACGCGATTCGTGAACAGCTGAGTCGACATTAAATCCTTGCTCGCAACATCAAAACGATGAGCTTCAACCTTTTGCCGGCAAAACGCACGAATGACCGGAAGACCCGTCAACAGTTCGCGCGCGATGAGATTGACGCGATCAATTAAGCGTTGCATCATTTTGAATTTTGGCATAGCTATAGCAGTCAGGAAGATAATTACACAGATAAGAACGGCCACAGCAAGCGCGATAACCCACCCCATAGCAACATTAGTCTGCAGCACCATATAAATACCGCCTATGGCGAGAATTGGAGCATAGAGTACCATGCGAAGCAAAATAACGGACACCATTTGAATCTGTTGAATATCATTTGTCCCACGCGTGATAAGAGATGCCGTCGAGAATCGTTCAATCTCGGTTGAAGAAAACTCGACAACCCGAGAAAAGAAGCAATGACGTAGATGATGGCCAATATGCGCAGCAGATCGGCTAGCGAGAAAACTTACCCCAACGCCAACACCTGCACCGAGTAACGCAAGCAATAGCATACGTACACCGACAGAAAACAAGTAGTTCATCTGAATTGAGCTCGTATCAATGCCAAGCTCTTCATATTCTGAGCGAACAGCGGCAATTGCTTGCTGTGACACAATTGATGTACCCATTTGATCGAGCACATCACGCCCTTGATCGACATAACCAGCAATCTGATCATCGGAGATCATGCCTGCCTGATAGCCCTTAAGAAGAGTATCAAGATCAAAGCCTTCCATCTGTGAGGCATAGTGGACCATGACAATCGGATACGTCATTGCCTCGTCAAGAGAGCTCAGATCAGAGCGGCCCTCATCATTTAATGCATACGTTCCGTCGTCTTCTTGTGTATAAGAATCAGCTATTAATGATGCATCGGATCCCGCAAGCATCTTGACAGCCTGATATGTCTGATCAGTCATATAAGACGGCGCTGCATCGTTAATGCCCTCTTGCTGTATCCCAACATCAACGATATCAGCCGTATAACGAGGCAATGAAAGATCGCAGAATGCCTGCACTATCAAAAGACAGATAATTAAGGCAACCGATCCTTTAACAAACTTAAGATATTTGATTACCCGCATAGGAACCTCGTTTCCTCGTCCCAACCATCCTAACGGACAATCGTATGCATGGCACCCAAAATAAAACCGCTCCGTTGTTTAACGGAGCGGATCAATAGCAAATGGCGGGATGTATGGGACTCGAACCCACGACCTCCGACGTGACAGGCCGGCGCTCTAACCAGCTGAGCTAACACCCCGTGCTTTGCAGCAAGTGGTATTGTACCGATAAACAGCAGTAACAGCAAGACCTAATTTTTATTTTTTTTAATCGGCCTGCTGATGTACACAAAACAGCCACGATCGGTCATGCAGATTTACACGCTACAAAGGTGCAACTACCCCGCACACTGCATAGTCCGAGTAATGGAGAGACAGTGCAATCCTTCATTTGTGGCAAGAAGTTCTTTCACGATCAAATCAGGACGCAAACTACCCGATGGCTTAGACTCAAGCGTGAACGTGACACTTACACCATGACATTCAAGCGAGCCACGTAAAAAATCGGCAACAACAAGATGCCGGTCGCCCTTTTTACGATGCATTACTACTTCTTGAGGCAAATTAAGCGAAACAGGCGCCTGATTAAAAAGTACTTCGTAGGTCGAAAAGGGGTATGCGACGCTCGCCGCAGGATCCTTTTTCCCAATATATTCACATGCTGATACATATAGATCAGGCACACTCGCATCCTGCAGCGCCTCAAGTGCCTCAGCAGGTTTAACATAGCGCGTTAGTATTATGTCAGCGCACTCTCTACGCCCTCCTACGCCCACAGGAAGAGCAACACCGAATGAGATACGCATATGTGGAGAAAACCCGTGAGAGATGTCATAAGGCAATTTTGCACGACGAACAGCGCGCTCAAGAGCTCGAGCAACTTCTAGGTGAGAGAGGAACGCTGCACGCCCAAGCTTGCAAAATAGTATACGCATTCTAAATGTTTGTATCTCAGGCATGGCGCACCTCCTGCGTCTGAGGATCGATTCCGTAGTCAGGGCAAAGGCCACATGCAACGCAATCGCCAAATGTGCAATCGGGTGTCGTTACGCCAGATCGAGAACGACGGTATTCTGCCTTAAGAAAAGGCGTCGTAACGCCACAAGTGATGTGCTGCCAAGGCAGAACTTCATCAAGGTTAAATGCTCGTTGAGCTGCAGCTTGTATATCAATCCTGCAGTCATCAGCTGCTGTTCTCCATGCATCTTCATTAAAATATTCCGTCCATGCATCATAGCGCGCACCAAGATGGAAAGCATGCTCGACAAGATCAGCACAGGCTCTATTTCCTCTACTTAAAATTGCCTCGACAAAACTGCTTTTAGGATCATGCCAATTTACATCAACTGCTCGATATTTAATGGAATGTCTTAAAAGATTAATACGTCGTTGCGCTTCTTCGGGAGGAATTTGCCCATCCCATTGGAAAGGAGTCTGGCTCTTTGGTACAAACAACGCACATGAAATGCTTATCTTTACACGTCCTCGCTGATTATCAGGAACAGCCGCGCGAGCATGATCGTACGCTTGCTGCGCTAGACGAGCAATCCCTTTAATATCATCATCTGTCTCCGTCGGCAGCCCAATCATAAAATAAAGCTTACAGCGACGCCATCCTGCATTAAATGCTGCATCAATCGCACCAAAGAGATCATCTTCAGTCACGTTTTTATTGATGACATCACGTAAACGCTGCGTTCCAGCTTCAGGAGCAAACGTCAGCCCACCACGTTTTGCGCCTGCAACCAATTCGGCCATCTTTGCACCAAACGAGTCAAGACGCTGTGATGGAATAGATACCTCAACATCCGAATCATGATAATGTTCGTTAAGACGCGAAAGAATCTGTTCAATCTGGGAATGGTCAGTCGTCGAAAGCGATGTCAGACTCACTTCGTCATACCCTGTCTGATCAAGACCTTTAATAACCGCTTGAACAATATTGTCGGC
>DIDE01000018.1 GCA_002417975.1 Eggerthellaceae bacterium UBA5808 | reverse complement strand
TATGGAACGCAAAAGCTTAATGCGGCGTATGCGTTTGGCGGCTCTTCGCTTGCTGTTAAGACGGTTTCGTCGATTTCGGGAGTAGGAATTTCTCACTTTGGACTAGTCGATTTTGATGGATTCAAAGATGTTATTGATGCACTCGGTGGAATTGACGTTGATGTTCCTATGGAAATCGATGACGCTGATGCAGGTGGTCATCTTGATGCGGGACAGCAAACACTCGATGGTGATCAGGCACTCATTCTCTGCCGTGCTCGTCACGCTTATGATGAATATGGCTCTGGCGATGATTACCGTGCAGCCAACCAGAGGCTTGTACTACAGGCATTAGCTAAGAAGATTCTTAGTTCTGATGTTGGAACCATTGCGAATACTGTTAGTGCACTTTCTCAATATGTAAGCACTGATCTATCCGTGAGCGATGTTATTTCACTGGCACAGGCGCTTCAGGGAATCGACACCGATGAGGATATGTATACGGCTGCGATGCCAACCGATCCTTTGTATCAGAATGAACTTTGGTACGAAAAAATCGATCAGGATGCATGGACAACGATGATGAAGCGAGTCGATAACGGAGAATCGCCAACGGAATCGACGCAAGTAGATGCTTCAACGGGAACGGTTATTTCGAATGCGGGCGATGAATCTTCTGGGACTTCGTCGAAGTCATCTTCGAATACGCCCAAGACGGGTCAGGTATATGTACGTAACGGTACGTCGACGTCCGGCCTTGGCCAGAGCGTAGCCAATACGCTTTCAAAGGTGGGCTATACGATCACCGATGTTGGCAATGCTGATTCAACGTCGTACACCAAGACACTTGTTGTGTATAACGACAGCTCAAAGCAGTCGGAAGCGGAAGAGATTGCACGTACAATTGGTGGATCCGTTACCGTGCAACCTAACGACGGAACGTATCTTATGTCGGGTGATTTCTTAGTCGTTGTTGGATCGGACTATTTGTCCAATAATTAAATTGATACGTATCAGATATTGATGTATGAAAAAGGGATCGATGGTTATCTACAAAGCCGTCGATTTCTTTTTATGGGGCTGCAGAATAAAATGTGCGTCCAATTATGGGTATCGATGCAGATCAACGACCGTAATGTATGAAGGCCGTTTTTAAATCGACTTTCTACGTGGGTAGAATGTGCGCTTATTTGTGATAAGGCTCATGCCGAATGATGCGACATGCACGATAAATTTGTTCAAGAAGAACAACGCGTGCAAGATTGTGGGGGAACGTAATGGGGCCAAAGCTCATGCGCCGTGTGGCTCGCTGACGAACAGCTTCGGTTACGCCGTCACTTCCTCCGATAATGAACGCAATATGAGATACACCCGAAACAGTTAGATCGTCGATATCTGCTGCAAACTGTGTACTCGATCGTTCTTTGCCGTTGATATCAAGAAGTATGGTGCACGGAGTGTCTTTGAGCGTATCAAGCGTATGAAGGATTTCCTTCTCTTCATTTTCGGGCGAAGAGTCGGGAAGCTCACGGACGGTGATTTTAACGTATCCGCCTAATCGTTTGAGATATTCTGCGCATGCTTCTTTCCAAAAGCGCTCTTTGAGCTTCCCGACAGCAATGACCGTTACCTTAAGCATAGATCTCTTTTTCGACGACAAGATCATTCTTGATTGTGCCTACAAGCTCCTGCAGCGCATCTATGACGTGCGGACGGATGTCCCCGCCAATAAGAACGTACATAATAGACTGTCCTACTTCTAAGACGCCCTCGTTAAGCCAAACGCGGACATAAAAAACGCCTGGCATCTTAAGTGTTCGCTCGATTGCTTTTTGGACGCCTTCGCTATCGGACGAAAAATCAACACTGGTAACGGGAGGGAGGTCGGTAGCTCCTTTGCGAACCTGCGCTTTAGGGGTTAGGCGGACAACGCCATTATGTGCAAGGTACATGCCACATTGGGAAGCTTGGGGATCGGCCTTTGCCTCTTTGAGCCATGCGTCCATAGAAGGCTCTTGTTTTGCCATAGGATCATCCTTTCACTCAAAGTCTTATATTCGTTTCCTCATCATACCATCGGAGGTAAGAGCTTTTATCGAGCTCATTATTGTCTATAGCTATATTAGAGTAATTGCTCACAGGAACTTGTTTAGTGTGAGCAATTACTCTAAACTAGCAATCATGAATGGTACAGTGATGACATATGATGAAGCCCTTGAAAAGACGGGCTCAAATTATCGTTTAGGTCTTGCCTTAGACCATGGTGACTTATATAAAATTGTTCGTGGCGTATATTCTACGGAAAAAAATTCAGATCCATATTTAGTTGCAGTTTCGAAGTATCCTCATGCAATTATTACTATGGATAGCGCATTTTATATTCATGGACTAACTGATGTTATTCCTGATCGTGTGCACTTGGCAACNNGGAGGTAAGAGCTTTTATCGAGTTCAGTAGGATAACTCTTACCTCTATGTACATCTCAGTACATTTTGGTCAGAACAGAATACCTTTTGTGCATTGGGAGCAGCATAGGGTGAATCTATAGTTGACGTATATGTTTTAGGCGATTGCTTCGCATACAGAGGAGATCTTCTTAACCAGAAGATGTATGTGGGCAAAGTATAAGGAGGAGGAAGTATGACTTCGCATATGAGTCGACGTTCGTTTTTAAAAGATGCTGCCGTTCTTGGTGCCGGAGGCGCTGCAATTGGAATGGGACTTACAGGGTGCAGCCCTTCGAAGAGCAGTAAGTCTGGGTATACGCCTGGCACCTATACGTATCAGGCGACGGGGCATAATGCTCCGTTTGACCTTGATGTCACGTTTACCGAAAATGCTATAACGGATATTGAGGCTGACGATAATCTTGAATCGCTCGGTGTAGGTCGCTATGCTCTCTCGAAATTATCGAAAGACATTATTACAACGCAGTCATTGAATTGCGATACCGTATCCGGTGCAACTCTTACTAGCCAAGCAGTACTGCAAGGTATTGAAGACTGTGCCAAGCAAGCAGGAAATACAAAGGAACTTAAAGCAGCACAAGGTCCTGTTGACGATGAACAAACTACCTACGATGGTGATGTTTGCGTTATAGGAGGCGGTGGTGCAGGATTATGTGCTGCAATCACCGCTGCTAAAGCGGGGGCAAAAGTAATCGTTGTCGAAAAATGCGGTATGTTTGGTGGCTCGACGAATGTTTCTGAAGGAGCTCTTAATGCAGTCGATCCTTGGCGCCAAAATGCTCAAGGTATCACTGACTCTATAGAGACATTTTACAATTCGACGATGACCGGTGGCCATAATCAAGGAACGCCTGAACTCGTCCACTTTTTGACTGACCATGCACTTGATTCGGTTCATTGGCTTGAAAATTTAGGAGTCCATTTCAAAAATGAGGTAGGGTCGGCGACGGGTTCGCTTGGCGAGCGAAGTCATTATCCCTTTACGCCCTATGGAAATACGTATATCAGATCGTTCCTCGAGTATGTAAAAGAGAACCCTGATGCTATGACCTTGCTGAGCGAAACGCAAGCAAAGGAACTTACGACAGATGCGGCAGGGGCAGTAACGGGCGTTAAAGCCTCGCACAAGGGATCAGACGTTACTATCAATGTTCCCTCGGTCATCATCGCAACGGGCGGATTCGGAGCGAATGTCGACTATCGTCAACAGGTTAATACGGGTGTTTGGTCTGATGTTGTGCTGGACCAATCTATTGGTTGCACCAACATCAAACCGTGTGCTCAGGGTGAAGGACTTAAACTTGCCGAGAATGTGGGTGCTAAGCTCATTGGTCTTTCTGATATTCAATTGCACCCGTGTGGTACCCCTGGCACGGGGCTTATGGAGGATATTCGTACGTCGGGACGAAATCGTATTTTTGTTAATGAGTCGGGAGATCGTTTTGTTAACGAAGGAGCTGCTCGAGACACACTATGCAAGGCCATTTTTGCACAGCCAGATTCTACCTATTGGATTGTTGTTAACAAGCTNNCGTTATCCGACTCCAACGACGCCAGATGCTAATGGAGCAACGGTAGCGACGATGATTGCACGTGGACATGTAACTGCGGCGGATACGCTTGATGAGCTAGCAAGTTCAACGGGTATGGATCCTTCAAAGCTTAAAGCATCAATCGACACGTATAATGCTGTTGTTTCTGGTGCGCAAACGGATCCACTTGGTTTTACAGCTAACAATACAGCGGATGCTCAAATGACGGAGGGTCCGTGGTATGCCTGCAAAAAGGTTCCGACGGTTCACCACACGATGGGCGGTCTCGAAATCAATGTGAATTCCGAAGTACTTAATACCAACGACCAACCAATTAAAGGATTGTATGCATGTGGCGAAGTCACGGGTGGCATTCATGGATCAAATCGACTAGGCGGTAATGCTATTTGTGACTGCATGACGTTTGGGCGTAATGCAGGTACACATGCCGCGCAAAATGCTGGTGTGAGCGTGTCATAAGATCTCAGATCTGTAACAAGTTCCGCTAAACGCTTTTTTACAGCGGGCTAAGACGTTAGATGAACACGACTCTACTTGGGTAATCGCTCACATGAAGAAGCTATCTGTGAGCGATTACTTTATGCCATACCAATGCTGTTAATAAATTGCAGCAATAGAGATAACGATTATTGCTTATCATCTCTGCCCTCGGCGAGATCGATAAGTTGTTGCTTATTGTGTATCTCCATTTTTTGGTACAGCGCACGTGTGTAGTTTCTGATGGTATTTTGCGAATAGCCAAGTTCTTGCGCGATGACGGAGCGACTACGACCGCAACAGATTAATTGAGCGATGCTCTCTTCGGTTGAGGTGAGGCTATATTGTTTTTGCAGTTCAGATAGGCGCTTTTCAGTAGAATCTGCAAACGATAGGCTATGCGGCTCCTCTTTTGTATCGATGGTAGCTTGGACACTACTGGATGAGGCGACAAGATCAGAACCTGAATTGGTAGGATTACTGTTTGCCTCATTAAGCAGGTAAGGATGTAAGTTGCTAAAAAGTGGGCGTTCTTTAAGGATGGTTGGCCGAAGTGCCATCAGCATTTCGACAACGACAAGAACCGACATACAGACTAATTGGGGGATACCACTGCCTAAAAGCGTGTTCATTCCGGCGTTGAATATGCGGCCCAAACTCATTGCCAAAAGTGTTGCTCCATAGAGCGCCCCAAGAATCCACATAGCATCGCGTTTACTATGCTGTGCAATGGCGCAGCAAACGAAGAACACAAAGGTATAAAAGAGTGTTTCCGCATTGGTAAGGATGAAGGCACTCAAATCGGTTGCCCAAGGTTGTTCGGCAAGAATGATAATAATGCTAAGGATCATCAATCCGTTTTCTAGATACCACATACCATCAAAGGTAAAGGCGCGTCCGCGGATGCATACCCACCAGGTCAACCACAGAAGGAGCACAATAATGATGAGCTGATGAACCGTTCTTGCGGTTTGAGATAAATTGCGTTGTCGTCCATCGGGAAATCCAAGAGCCATGCCCATGATAAATGCATAGATAATCATAGAGGACACAATCTGAATGATATCTTTTCGGTGCTGCTTGGTATATCGTCCGAGCGCATCAGTTACGGAAGGGCCTACGCCGTGCTCATCTAATACTTTCATGGCGCGTAAATAAGCCAATACGGCAAAGGTTGGGATAAAGAGGCTAAACAATGCCATGACTGAGGAGGGGAGGTACCCGCCTATCAGAGAAAGCAAACATGATAATGCGAGCCCACATACAAGATAGAGAAACGCTTTACTTAAAGGTAGACGTTTAAAGAAATCCATCCACATACCTGCGCCCCAGACGAGTCCTAATCCTATTAAAAGATAGCGGATCATACCAAGGTTTTGATCGCCGGTGAATTCTTCATAAAAAGCGACAACGCTTGCGCCAGTCATTAGCGCCAATGAGACCCAGACGAGTACA
>DIDE01000026.1 GCA_002417975.1 Eggerthellaceae bacterium UBA5808 | reverse complement strand
GTGCTAAAGACGACGCGCATACTCCCTCGAACCATCGCACCACGCGTAGACGCAGCCACACTTCCGGAGGTTCACATGAAAGCAGAGTATGAATTACTGACCGATCTCTATCAGCTGACGATGGCTCAGGGCTATTGGAAATGCGGTAAGGTCGATGAGAAAGCTTGTTTTAATATGTTCTATCGCGGTAATCCCTTTAACGGGGGATTCTCGATAGCGTGTGGTACTGCTCAACTTGCTGACTTGATTGATTCGTTTGAATTTACTGCAGAAGATTGTGCCTATCTTGCAAGTATCCAAGCCCCAGGTGGTGGCCAACTTTTTGATCCTGAATTTCTTGATTGGCTTCTCTCATTACGGCTTACTGTTGATATTGATGCGGTGCATGAAGGAACGGTTGTTTTCCCGTACGAGCCTCTTGTTCGTGTAACCGGTTCTATTATGCAATGCCAGTTGCTCGAAACAGCTTTGCTCAATTGCATCAATTTCCAAACTTTAATTGCCACTAAGGCTGCTCGTGTATGTCTTGCTGCACAGACACCTGTTGCGGAATTTGGGCTGCGTCGTGCTCAGGGTCTAGGTGGTATCTGGGCAAGCCGTGCTGCTGTTGTCGGCGGATGTGCATCGACAAGTAATGTACTTGCGGGTAAAGAATTTGATATTCCTGTTTCGGGAACGCATGCTCATTCTTGGGTTATGGCGTTTGATGATGAGCTTGAAGCGTTTCGTGCATATGCACGTATTTTTCCTACGAACTGTGTTCTGCTAATTGATACCTATGATGTACGTCAAGGTCTTGAACATGCCATTACCGTCGGTCTTGAGATGCGTGAACGTGGTGAGCGTCTTGCTGGCGTGCGTATTGACTCTGGAGATCTATCATGGCTTGCAAAAATGGCGCGTGCTCGTCTTGATGAAGCGGGGCTTAACGATTGCGGGATTGTTCTTTCTAACGATCTTGATGAATATTCAATTCAAGCAATTCGCGATGAAGGTGCCGATGTAATGTCGTGGGGCGTTGGCACTAAACTCGCGACAGCGTTTGATCAGCCGACACTCGGCGGTGTCTATAAATTGGCTGCTACGCGTATGCCTGATGAAGAAGACTGGCAAGAGCGGGTCAAAATTACTGAGCAGGCTAATAAACTTACGTTGCCTGGTGTACTAAACGTGCGTCGCTACTATCACGATAACGGTTTGATTGCGGGAGACATGGTGTATGACATTAACCATGACATCAATGAGAAAGAAAAGATCATTGATCCTGCGGATAGCATGAGACAAAAGGTTCTTGCGGGCAAGCGTTATGATCTGCTGCTTCATCCTCTTGCTCGCGATGGTAAAACATGTCTTGAACCTACGTATCGCAATGCAATGGCAGCGCAACAGCGGGCAAAGGATGAACTCGAAAAGCTTGATAAGAGTCAAAAACGCATTTTGAATCCTCATAGTTATCCCGTTGGATTGGAAAGCGGTATGTTTAAACGACGTCGCACAATGGTAATGCAACTTCGTGGCTTAGATGCATAGGTTTTGTTTGGAGGTTTGATCCAATGATACGAATCGTTTCCGATTCGACAGCTTCGCTTCCTGCTTCGTTGTCAAGCGATGACGTAGTGAAGATATTGTCACTTTATGTGAACTATCATGGAAAAGAATATGATGATGCCGTTATGGATGTGGATGCATTCTACGGTGATATTGCAGCGATGATTGATGATATTCCGACGTCGAGTCAGCCTTCTCAGCAGGCGTTTATTGATACGTTTGAGCAGGCGGCATGTGCGGGAGATGAAGTTTTAGGCGTTTTTATTTCGAGTGGACTATCGGGCACATACGAAAATGCTCTTGCTGCAGCACGAATTGTTGCTGCAAGTCATGCGTCGTTTCGCTATGCGATGATTGACTCGACGTCATGTGGGGGAGATGAAGCATTTCC
This sequence comes from Eggerthellaceae bacterium UBA5808, assembly GCA_002417975.1. Classification (GTDB taxonomy): domain Bacteria; phylum Actinomycetota; class Coriobacteriia; order Coriobacteriales; family Eggerthellaceae; genus UBA5808. Next base: position 7,126 of record DIDE01000026.1, on the reverse strand, counting down.
GCTCATGGCGGCTATTGAATCGGTGCGCAATGGTCATTCGCTTGAGCATGCTGCTCAGGCTGCATTGTTAAGTATCCAATCGACGCGTTTCCTCTTCACGCCTGAAACTCTTACCTACTTGCAACGAGGTGGACGAATTGGATCAGTCGCTGCTCTTTTAGGCAATTTGGTTCAAATTGCTCCAGTGCTGACGGTGCAAGATTGTCATCCGATACCGCTTGAAAAAGTTCGAACTCGTAAAAAGGCCTGCAAGCGTATTGTCGAAATTATGCAACAAGATTGTGAAGCTCATGGCGGTCTTAAACGTATCGTTGTCCATTATATTGGCGATCGCAAACCAGCCGATGAGTGGGCGCATGCGGTAATTGAACCGCTTGTTGGTCATGCTGTCGACGTCGTACCGGTAAGTCCGGTTATTGGCGTACATGTAGGTCCAGCGATTGGACTTGTTTATGAGTGTATGCGGCCTATTAAGGATAAAATAACAGGTTCGGTGCAACAGTATCTTTGCACGTCTTAGAACCCGTTTGAATAGTATTTCTTTGCGCGGTTTTGGTTGCGAATGCAAATGTGATCTCGATCGAAACGTGTAACGATGTGCATATACGTAGCGATGACTATATGAACGATATACGCATCGTAGAACGAACGAAAGGATAGAAACAGAATGACTGCATGCTGTAATCTGATCATCGACTCATGCTGCGATCTTCCGTATGAGGTTGTTGATCATCCCGGTATCGAACTTTTAAAGTTTCCTTATAGAGCCGATGGCAAAGAGTTCTATGACGATTTATATCAGAGCCAGACGCCCCATATATTTTTTGATGAAATGCGTCATGAAAAAGACGATACAGAGTATCCGACTACGGCTCAGATGCCAGCAACGGTACTTAAAGAGACGTTTGAACGTGCTGCTCAATCAGGTATTCCTACGGTGTATCTGAGTTTTTCGAGTGCGCTTTCGGGTTCTTTTGACGCAGCATGCTTAATCAAAGATGAAGTATGCAACCAGTATCCTGATGCAGAGCTCTACCTTGTTGATACCAAGCTTGCATCGATTGCCGAAGGGCTTCTTGTTTTTGAAGCGATCCGACAGCGGGATTCTGGCATGAGCGCATCGGAAATGGTGACCTGGGCTGAAGAAGCACGATACTTTGTGAACGCTCAGTTTATGGTTGATGATCTTGATGCGCTCCGTCGGGGTGGACGTATTCCTGCGGGTGTTGCCATGGCAGGCGCTAAGCTGGACGTTAAACCTTTATTAGGTATCGATCTGTCGGGTAAACTGTCATTAACGGGCGTTGCGCGTGGTAGAAAAAAGGGTATTCGACAGCTCAGCGAATATTATTCTAAACGTATTGATTGCGATAAGCTCGGCAATCAGGTGGTAATTGCTGGTTCTGACTGTCCAAAGGATATGAGCCGTTTTAAAGATTTCCTTTCTAAAACAGATGATTCGTTGCTGCTACTCGAATCTTCTATTGGCCCCGTTATTGGAAGTCATGTTGGTCCTGATATGGTTGCAATCGTGTTCTGGGGTCCTGATCGTCGCAAAGATATCTCGGTCTCCGATCGCATAGCAAACCATGTCCGTGGAAGGAATTAATAATGAAACCCGCATGTAATCTCATTATCGATTCTTGCAGTGATTTGCCTAAGGACGCGTACGATCGTGAAGGCGTTTCGGTTGCACATTTGTCGTATACCGATGATCAGGGCGCAAGCCATGTAGATGACATGTATGAAACGCTAAGTGCTCATGATTTTTATGGATCGATGCGCGATGGTGCGATGCCAAAAACATCACAGGTTTCGCTTAAGGAATTCGATGATCTTTTTAGACCAGTTGTGGACTCGGGTATTCCAACAGTGTATCTTGCGTTTTCGAGTGGTCTATCAGGGACATATGATGCGGCGATATTGGCACTCGATGCAATTAAGCAGGAATGCGGACATGATGTGCCACTTTATATAGTTGATACGCTTTTAGGATCTACCCCTGAGGGGCTTATCGTATCCGAAGCATTACGTCAGCGTGATAGAGGGCTGAGTGCACTAGAACTGGTCCATTGGGTCGAAGAAGCTCGATTCTACGTGCATACGATGTTTATGGTTGACGATCTTGAAGCGCTTCGCCGTGGTGGCCGTATTCCATCGTCTGTTGCATTTGCTGGTGCAAAACTCGATGTCAAACCGCTTTTGAGTTTTGATGTTGATGGTAAGCTATCGCTGGTGGGCGTAGCGAGAGGCCGTAAAAAGGGCATGAAACGTATGGCTGAATTTTACGAGTCAACGCACGATTCTAATAAGATTTCGTGTTATGCCGCAGTCGGAAATGCTGATTGTCCCAAAGATGCCGATCGTTTATCGTCATATCTTCGTGATATCGATGGTAATGTTTTGGTTATGCGTTCATCAATCGGTCCCGTTATTGGCTGTCATGTTGGGCCGAATATGATTTCAATTTCGTTCTGGGGTAACGATCGTCGCAAAAGTCTTTCGGTAGCTGATCGCATTGCGAATAAAGTCAAAAAATCTTAGTACGACGTGCTCTAACGGCTAAACGATAGAAGAGATCGCATTATATGTTGCAGCGTATAAAGAGATACATGCGCTGATATAAAATGTATGGTGCATCGTTGAAAGAGGTATATCGCTTATGGAAACATTCATTTTTAAAGGCTATGACAAGGTAGGACAGTCGCTTTCGCATTCGCTTACAAAGGCTGGCTATACCAAAGTTGATTCGTTTGCAGATGCTGATATCGTTTTGACATACTGCATTACACAAGATGAGCTTGAAGATGTCTATTTTGGATCGGGTGGTGTCATAGAGAGCGCTGGGGCACATACATATTGCATTGATTGCAGTCCGTCGACACCCTCGTTTGCAAAAGAGCTTGCTTCGATGGCTACGGTTAACGATATGTATCCTCTTGATGCTCCGATTTTTGTTCGCGATATTACTGACGAAGATCCGTTTGCCGCGCCTGAGACGATTAGTCTGCTTGTGGGGTCAGAAGACAAAGATTTTAAGGCTATGACTCCCATATTAGATTGTTTATCTTCTCACGTGATTAATTGTGGTGGACAAGGATCAGGTCAACTTACCCATAACGCTTTTAGCTTACAACAGGCTGCCCAGGTCGTTTCGCTTATTGAGGCACATGCGCTCTGTAAGACGACGGTAAAGGATGCAGCAACGGATGCGATCATTGATCGTTCGGTAAGTGCCCAGGTAACAACGCCAGCAGCACGTGCGCTTCATCATGCAATTATTGATCATGAATTTGTTGGTGGATATACAACCGAAATCATGATGTCTGAGCTAACAGCTGCTCTTAAAGCTGCCGATGATTCAGAATTAATTTTGCCCCAAGCAGAAGCAGCTCAACAATTGTTGCAATTGCTGTGTGTGATCGGCGGAATTGATAAAACTCCTGCAGCTTTGAGCCTTGTGTATGGTGATGAAGAAACGTGTGCTCAGTACGGTCTTGATTGGTCTCGTGCTGAGGAAACATATGGTCAGCATAAACATGATGAAAGCGATGATCAGGATGAATCCGCGTTTCCTGAGGACTTCAGTGGCTATTCTTCCAACTAAGTGCAATCTTTGCCCAAGATCCTGTGGCGTTGATCGTACACGAGGAGAGCGTGGCGTGTGTGGTGCGGGCGAACATATTCGTCTCGCTCGTGCTGCGCTCCATCGTTGGGAAGAACCGCCTATTAGTGCAGGAGCGGGAAGTGGTGCAGTATTCTTTTCTTACTGTCCACTCCATTGCGTGTATTGTCAAAATTATGAGATTGCTTGTGGCGACCATGGCATCGATATAACTCCTGATCGTTTGCGGGATATTTATGGAGAGCTCCGTGCTCAAGGTGCATGCAATATCAACTTGGTTACGCCATCTCATTATTGGCCGCTCATTGAGCCAACGATACGTGCTGCAAAGAACCATGGCTTTGAGCTTCCTTTTGTCTGTAACACGTCAGGATTTGAATCCGTTCAAACGATTCAAGATATGCAGGGTTTCATTGACATTTATTTGACTGATTTTAAGTATGTCGCTGACTCTGAAGATGCAGTGGGGTACCCATGCACTTCTTTGTCCTCTAATGCTGCACGACGTTATTCGCATGCGCCTCAATATGCTACGTGTGCGCTACGAGCACTTGAAACAATGGTTAATCAAGTAGGTGATCCATGCTTTGATGAGTGGACAGACAGCCAAGGACATACGTCTGCACATTTGCATTCTGGCGTTGTGGTAAGGCATCTGCTTCTTCCGGATCGACTTGATGAATCGAAGTCGATCATCTCGATGCTCTGGCATAGATTTGGATCTCACGTTCTTTATAGTGTGATGAATCAATATACTCCTGTCAGATCCGTTCCTTCGATGCCTGAGTTAAATCATACAACGTCGGATGATGCCTATAACAACCTTCTTGATTACATGGATTCACTTGGCATGGAAGACTACTATTGGCAACAAGGCGGAACTGCTCAGGAAAGTTTTATCCCTGCGTTTGATTGTACGGGGGTACTTCCGAAGGGTTAGTAGCAACTTCGGTAATGTTACGCCATAGACGTTTTGGCATAAAATGTCGACGCAACTCAGGGTGATAGCGCTCCGTAATAGAAACACTTTGATAAAAAGTTTTCCATGCGCGTTGTATATCGTGTTCCCTTTGAGTTCGTGGTGGTGGCGTAATGGTGTCGGTTACAACGATGTGAGCTGCTTTGCCATCCCACAAACCTGCAAGGTGATGGTTTTCGTCGTAGATTAAAAAGTGCTGTGTATTGAATCGTGCAATAAACCACGGCATGATATATGGCATGACCGATGCATTAGGATTGCAGCGCGCATACCAGACTGATCCATCGCATTGCTCAAATCGAATAAATTGCTTCATATGCTCAATTTCATTAGACACGTTTTTGTCGAGCGCAAGGAGCGGTGCAATGGTTGGGTCTGCTCTGCAACAAAGTAAGCCTTGAGAACGCGCACGAGAACAGGCTCTATGACATGTATCTGATGATTGGCAGGTTGCACACGGATTGTGCTTTGATGTGTTCATTGCTCTGCGGACGCATTGATAGATGATCGTGCCACGTTGATTATTGTCGGATGTTGCGGCACGCATAATCACATTAAGGAACCCGCGTCCAGCCTTACGTTCAATACCTTGTGCAACGCGCTGTGCATGATTTAAATCAGTAGTAATTGAACGGGTTTGTTGCGTAAGGCTTAATTGCGCTATTGCTCCCATATGAAATGCGGTCGGCTGCTCGTGGAAAGCATAGGCAGAAAAAATTGCGCTTAGAATCCCTTCAACGCTATCTGCACATTCGTAGACTACCGGAGTCTCGTTTGAAACTCCGTGCGCGTTCTGATGACTATTCATGATATATGCTCTGTCTTGTGCAGAGTAGGTTGCATAAAGGATGATTGGGCGTATGTATGCGTACTTGATTTAATCCTGTTGTGAGTAGGTAGAGTAGGTTGTTTGATGGATTGAACACGTCTGTATGATTCGTTTAGGTTATGTGATACGTCTGATGCGCTATGGTACAAGCGATGAGAAGAACTATTGTCTGTATCAAAAAGTGACATCTGGCCAGGAAGTATGCCCCCGCTTCGACGGCCATGACTTCCGCCATCAATTGGCTTGGCAAGCTGTGATCTAATCGATGCACGATCGAAATGAATACCAGTTCCTGCATATTTGCCTTGGCAGGTAATAAAGAATCGTGCTCTCTTATAGGCTATTCCTAATTTTCGGAGTTCTGTTTCGCGCAGCGTTGTTGTCTTACGTGCTACAAGTATTGAGCGCGCGCCTTTTACGCCAATGCCTGGAATACGTATAAGCGTTGCATACGGTGCGGTATTAACTTCTACAGGAAATGTATCTAGATGGTTTAATGCCCAATTTGCTTTTGGATCAATGGCGGGATCTAAAAATGGATGGTTTTGGTCGATAACTTCGTCGACATTAAATTTATAAAATCTCATCAGCCAATCAGCTTGATACAGGCGATGTTCTCTGTTGAGTGGAATGGGAACATCATGGGGGAGGCGCCGATCGTCGTTAACGGGAATGTAGGCGCTAAAGAAGACGCGTTTCATGGTTACATGACGGTAGAGCGCTGCTGTGATGTTGAGGATTTGATAATCGTTTTCGGGAGAGGCGCCAATGATCATTTGCGTACTCTGACCCGCAGGCGCGTATGCGCGACTTTTTTGATGTGTGCTATAGCGTGTCATATATGTATGGTTGCGTTTCATGAGTGCTCTTGTATCTCGGTCTTCGGTAATGTGCGATCGTATATGTTTCATTGGATCGAGAATATTGCATGCCCCTTTTTCAGGAGCAAGTAAAGCTAAACTTTGATGGGTTGGGAGCTCGAGATTCACGCTTATTCGATCGGCTAGGTGTGCCATGGTATCTATCAGATCTGAATGCGCTCCCGGGATTGCTTTTGCATGAATATATCCGCGAAATTCGTAGTCTTCCCGTAAGATACGTAGTGTTTCGATCATTCGCTCCATTGTATAGTCAGGGTTTTTGAGTACACCGCTGCTTAGAAAGAGNNTTTGTCATGAGTATTTTAAGGAGTGAAATGCAGCGGCCATCAGGCGTAAAGCTATGGCAACATCCAGCAGCAGTTGAACTGCCAAGTTTTCCATAGGCCCCCGATCGATCCACACCTGACGATGTACATGCTACATCGTATTTTGCAGCATCAGCGAGCAGAGCGATTTTTGTTGATAGATCCACTGTTCTCCCGTTGAGTTGATATACAAGTAAAAAACGAATGTATGTTCGTATTGCCTTTATGATAGCAAACAGATGTTCGCTGTCAATGTTGAAAAAAGGAAAAATAGTTCTAGATATTAGCGGAATTTGTGCTATATTATTTGGATGTATTTTTGTGCCCAGATTCGTGAAATCAGGGTCTGCACGCTTCTTGGAAAGGGAGTCACGTGGCAGCAGCTTCTCGTAAAACAATTGCAAAAAAGACTTCAAGTAAAACGACTTCGAGTAAGACACGCAAGGTATCTACCGCAAAGAAAACTTCTAAGGCAGCTTCATCGCCAAAAAAGGTTATTCAATCGGC